>JBBQMQ010000272.1:0-6113 GCA_038329115.1 Bacteroidales bacterium | reverse complement strand
GTCAGGTCAAATTCTCAGTGTTGAGACAGGGTAATTTCAACAGATTCATGGTACGTATGTCATTTTTTTAAATAATTTTCAAGCACATGAAAACTCACAAATCTTATTTATTCCGAAACTTAAAATTTGAATTCAGGATTACGCTCAGTTATTTGATTTTTGGCTTGCTGTGGATTATGTTTTCTGATATTGTGCTTGAATTGGTTTTAAAAAATAACAGTTTATTGACAGAATTTCAAACATATAAAGGTGCATTCTTTATTTTCGTAACTTCCGGATTTTTGTATTTGTTTGTAAGAAGGCATATGCAAAGCTTACGGGTGGCAGAGTCACAACTCAGAGAAAGCGAATTCAAATTTAATAAATTGTATGAACATGGTCCTTTCGGAATGGTTCTGGCAAATAAAGATTTTAAGCTTATAAAAACGAATTCTGCACTTTGCAGCATCACGGGATACAGTGAAGCTGAACTTCTGGAACTCTCTTTTAAAGATATATCGCATCCGGATGATCTATTAAAAGACTTGCCCAATATTCAAAAGCTGATAAATAAAGAATTATCGATTTACAAAACCGAAAAAAGGTATTTGCGTAAAGATGGTCAGGTAATTTGGGGATCGCTTACTGTTATCCCTTACAATGATGCTGACGGAAAATTTCTTTACAACATGGGTGTTATTGAGGATATTACCGACCGAAAACGAACTGAAATTGCATTGAATAATTCGGAAAAGGAATTACGGGAATTTGCTTCACACTTACAAAACGTACGGGAAGAAGAAAAAGTGTCATTAGCCCGCGAGATACATGATGACCTTGGTCAAATTTTAATTGCACTTAAAATTGAAATGGGATTGTTGAAACAAAATGTTGTAAAAAACAACTCCTTTACGGGGTCGGAAGACATGTTGGATGAATTTGATTCCATTGTTTCTCTGATTGACATAACCATTAAAACAACCCGGAGAATCATGAATGGTCTCAGACCTGAGTTGCTTGAATTGCATGGATTAGTGGCGGCAATTAAAGTGTATATTCTTGAATTTGAAGATAGACAGCACATTAAATGTGAATTTACAAATAACATGCTCGAAAATGAAATAAATCAGCAACAAAAACTGGTGCTTTACAGAATTCTTCAGGAGGCACTTAATAATATTGCTAAACATTCCAAAGCTACATGCGTAACGATTCAACTGAATAGAGAAGCTAACGCAATGATTTTGGAGATTAAAGATAACGGAATAGGCTTCAATAAAAATAACAGCAGCAGACCCGATTCATACGGAATAATTGGTATGAAGGAAAGAGTAGTATTGCTGAAAGGAAAATTAGAAATAACAAGCAAGCCAAACAAGGGCACGTGCGTAAAAGTTGAAATACCGTGCGATAACAGATAAATACAACTTGAATGTATTTCAAATAACTATAAAGAAAAAACGTCAGAACAAAATTCTGACGCTTTTTAATTTGTATTAAACAGTTTTATCAAAGCTAGAACAAGTAGCTAACCGAAGCCAGAATGCGATTGTTAGTAACATTGTACGGATTTGAAACCCGTCCGTTGCTTTTCAGTATACCGTATTCAGCCGAAGTAATATCCAGTTCCAGTCCCAGTTTCATGTTTGGTAAATTGTAGCTTACCTGCGGTGCAACGCGAATCAAACGGTCAATCATTTGTTGATCGGTATTGCAGCCCCAGCCATAGAATGTAAATTTTCCGGCGGTAGCCATCAAATCATGATTCGTTCCGAGATTTTGTACCAAACCTACCAAAACTCCAACCTGCCATTTGGTTCCGTAAACAGCATTAATCCAAGAAGTTACATTGTTGAAGTTGGTATAAGTTGGATTTTTTGAAATGCTATCGGTAATTCCACTCACTCCGTAGCCACCTAACATAAGTTGATCAGTCAGATTTTCGCCATAAATAGCTTTTGCTTTTAACTGGAACTTATCGACGGTGTAATTGACATAAGCCACTGCACTTGCCGAAGTAAGATTTTCTATTGTAGGTTTGATTGTTTTTACATCTACACCCACGCCTGTTGTCCAATGTGTAGTCTTATTTTCGAGACCTAAAAAAACATCGGGCATCATGGCGTTTTTCAAATAAACATTACTCAATCCCGATGGTCCGTTAGAGGTGTATTGCATTTCGTAAATCGTCGCTGCAGTAAGCGTAAGCGTATTGGAAAGATTGTATTTGAATCGGATTTGCGGACTGCGGTTAAACGGTTGAAAAGGAGCGCCTCCATTAATTGAAAAGGTTGTTGGACTTACGTTCCCAAACAATGGATGCCACGTTTGACCCACTAATAATTCTGTTTTCAACCAGTTTAGTTTCATGTAAGCCTGACGAATCCGGAAGACGTAAAAAGTAGTTCCGAAACCGGCGAAATCCGCTTCTATTTTGCCTGCTGATTTTGCCCCGAACAATGTGGTTCCTGAAATATCAATTCCCAACCGGGTATTTACGCTCAGTAGTTCGGCCTGAGGGGTTGCATTTATGTCTTTATTCACCGAATTCAACAATACCGGTTTAGGAAATAACTGCACCAATCCATCTACCAATTCGACATTCTGACGAGAATTAAAACTGAAATCGTTTCCGATAAAACCATAGAGTTTAACTTTAGTTGCCGACTCTTCAGCAAAAATTGAAATTGAAATAATAATAAAAAGAATAGAAAGTAATTTTTTTGAATTCATGAAAATTAATAATTGTTGTTTTGAAAATATTAAGAAATAAATCAGAAAAGTCAGTTTAAGATGTGCTCAATCAGTATTTTCAGTCCAATCCCAATCAGGATTAAACCACCGATAAGTTCTACTTTTACATGGAATCGTTTACCAAAATGAACGCCAATATACATTCCGATACATGTAAACAGGAAGCTGATGCTGCCAATTATGGCAATTGCTTTCCATATAATTCCCGAATAAGGAATGAAAACAATTCCTGTGGCTAATGCATCAATACTCGTAGCCAGTGCAAGTGACAGTAATAATGTCCATTTAAATGGGTTTGGCGCAGTATCAGCATCCGGATCAATAGGTTTCCAACCTTCAATCACCATTTTGCCACCGATTAATGTCAACAGACCAAAAGCAACCCAATGGTCAAAATCTTTCATGTAAACCGCATATCCAATGCCAAGCGTATAACCGATTAATGGCATTAAAGCCTGAAACATTCCAAACAGAAATGCCATTCTTAATGTTAGCCAGAGGTGAAGTTTCTTCACATGAATCCCTTTGCTTACCGAAACAGCAAAACAATCCATGGCCAAACCAACACCGATAATTATGATTGAAAGAATATCCATAGTTATAAGAACCCCCGACCCCTAAAGGGGAGTTTTTCCCACTCTAAAAGTCGAAGGTATTATTGAATTATATTCCCCTTTAAGGGTTAGGGGCTATTATAACATTTCTTTTACTTGATTGTACACGTTTTGTGCTGTAAATCCAAGTTTTTCGTCCAAAACTTTGTAAGGTGCAGAGAAACCAAATGACTCTAAACCGAAAATTTTTCCATTCGAACCAACCAGTCCTAGTAAATTCACAGGGAGACCGGCAGTTAAACCGAAAATTTTAGCTCCTGTAGGTAATACACTTTCCTGATATGCTGCAGACTGACTGCGGAATAAACCTTCAGAAGGTGCCGATACCAAACGGATTTTTACACCATCAGCCCGAAGAAGTGCAGCTCCTTCGTGAAGTGTGGAAACTTCAGAACCGGAAGCAACCAGAATAACTTCATAATTATCATCACTTTCAACAACATAAGCTCCCTTTTCAGCTTGTTTAGCATCAGTTTTACGGGTAGTGGTTGTAGGCAGATCTGCAATATTCTGGCGAGAAAGTATTAGTCCCGTTGGAGTTGTTGTGTTTTCAAGAGCCATTTTCCATGCCACAGTTCCTTCTTCAACATCAGCCGGACGCAAAACCAACATGGAGTTATGCCCTTTATGGTTTTTGAGTTTTTCCATCAACCGAATCTGAGCTTCCTGCTCAACCGGTTCGTGGGTAGGTCCATCCTCGCCAACACGGAATGCATCATGCGACCAGATAAATTTCACTGGTTGTTCCATTAATGCTGCCATACGTACAGCAGGTTTCATATAATCCGAGAAAACGAAGAATGTGGCACAGGCAGGAATAATTCCGCCATGCAAGCTCATTCCTATTGAAATAGCAGCCATGGTAAGTTCGGAAACACCGGCCTGAAGAAATGCACCCGAAAAATCATTTTTTGCAAATGCTTTTGTGTTCTTGAGGAAACCATCCGTTTTATCAGAATTTGATAAGTCGGCGCTGGCAACCACCATATTCTCAACTTGTTTTGCTAATTCACCTAAAACAGTTGCTGAAGCAGCACGTGTGGATTGATTTGGTTTTTGTACAATAGCTTCCCAGTTTACATTTGTTTTCCCGGAAAAGAAAAAGTCAAATTTCGTTGCCAGTTCAGGGTTTTCTTTCACCCATACGGCTTTTGCAGCTTGTTTTTTAGCAACAATTTCCGTTAATTCGCCGGCACGTTTAGCATACAATGCTTTAGTTTCTTCGAAAATAACAAAAGGATTTTCAGGATTTCCACCCAGATTTTTAATACTTTCCGTATAAGAAGCGCCGCCTTCACTTAATGGCATTCCGTGAGTTGCACATTGGCGTTCGAAACTTGTTCCGTCTGCTTTCAGTGCACCTTTACCCATAATGGTTTTACCAATAATCAGCGTAGGTTTGTGTAATTCTGCTTTGGCTTCTTTCAAAGCTGTGCGAATTTCCACTGCATCGTTTCCGTTTATTTCCAGAACATTCCAACCCCAGGCCAGATATTTTTGAGCAACGTTTTCACTCGATACAATATTTGTTTCTGTAGAAAGTTGAATGTCATTGGAGTCATAGAACATAATCAGGTTATCTAATCCCAAATGACCTGCAATACGCCCTGCACCTTGTGAGATTTCTTCCTGAACGCCGCCATCGGAAATAAAAGTATAAATTGTTTGGCTCATAACTTCACCAAATCTTGCTTTTAAAAACTTAGCAGCAATAGCAGCACCAACTGCATACGTATGACCTTGTCCGAGCGGACCGGAAGTGTTTTCAACTCCACGCATAATATCAACTTCGGGATGACCCGGAGTTGGACTTCCCCATTGACGGAACTGACCTAGTTCTTCCATGGTATATTTGCCTGTACAAGCCAAAACTGAATAAAGCATAGGTGACATGTGTCCCGGATCGAGAAACATTCTGTCACGGCCTTCCCATTTAGGGTTTTGTGGATCATATTCCAAAAACTCGGAATATAATATATTAATGTAATCTGCTCCACCCATTGCACCGCCGGGATGTCCGGATTTAGCTTTTTCTACTGCAGAAGCAGCCAAGATTCTGATATTGTCTGCTGCCCGGTTTAAAACTTGTATTGAATTCATGCTTTTAATATATTAATTAATTTTAAATTTATTCGAATTTATTGAATTTAAGTATTCACTCAAAAGTGATAACCTAATGTATAGCTTACGCCCCAGTTAGTTCCGGCATTTAAACCAAAACCCGGAATATACCATGGAGCCGGTTTCCCGTCAATATCCTGACTCAGCAGGTTCTTGTTGCGCACAGTCCAACCCATATAAATGTTTTTAATTATTTCGACTTGAACACCTACAACCACTTCAAACCATATTTTTGTTGATAATTGATTGGGATAGTTAATAATCTCATTGCCTCCCCAGTAATTATCTGTTATTTGCAGGTTTGAAATATTATATGCAAAACTAGTCATGCCCAGACGTACTCCGGCAAGAAACTTATTATTTGTTGGTTTTGCATCTTTTTTCTTACTAATTAAGTTTACATCAACTCCCAAACGTCCAAAAAGCCCATTTGTTTTAAAACCGACATTATCGGTTGTAACTTTATTTGCTCCGGCAAAACCCAGCTCAAAAACCGGATAGTATTTGTGTTTGAAGTCAATCTGTACTGCGCCTTCCATTGAATAATTTTGACCATTTGTAAGGAAAGAAGTTACTAATGACGCAATATCAGCCTGTACAGTTATTCCATTCAACAACAATGTTTTGGTTGTGTCTGACGCTGCT
>JBBQMQ010000271.1:0-6150 GCA_038329115.1 Bacteroidales bacterium | reverse complement strand
GTATTCCATTGTTTTTAAGCAAAACGATTGATTGTTCAGCGGCTTTTAAACTGGTTTGTTGATGTTCTTCATTAAATAATACCTTACGTGCATTTTTTACATCAATCTGCGCATTCTCAAAAAGTCCCAATCTAAATTTTGCTTCCAAAATTTTTCGGCAAGCTTCGTTTACACGCTCTTCAGGCATTCTTTTTTGCTTCACTGAGGCAATAATACTTTCGGCAAAATCGGGTCCGTGCATGTGCATATCTATTCCGGCAGTTACGCTTTCGAGATAGGCATCATCGTTATTTGGAAGATAATGATGAATGGAAACCATCCGTTCTATGTCCATCCAATCGCTCACCACAAATCCTTTAAAATTGTATTCTTTGCGGATAATATCATTCATCAGCCAGCTGTTTGCGTGGCATGGAATTCCGTTGATTTCGTTGTGGGCTGCCATTATCGAAAAAACTCCTGCTTCGCCAATAGCTGCAAGATAAGGTGGCAAATGAACTTCGCGTAAGGTTCTTTCGGAAACATCCATGGGTGATGCATTGGTGCCATTAATGGGCTGACCTCCAGCAATTAAATGTTTTGCACAAGCAAGCACTTTGTCATTTCCCTGCATATCTTTTCCTTGAAATCCAAGGATTGTAGCAACTCCCATTCGGCTTACAAGATAAGGATCTTCACCGAAAGTCTCGCCAATTCTTCCCCAACGTGGGTCGCGTGCAATATCAATATTCGGCGTAAAAGTCCATTGAGAACCGCTTGCACGCATTTCTTCGGCAGTTTGACGGCTCATTTTTTCTACAAGTTCAGTGTCGAAAGACGAGGCCTGACTGATTGGACTGGGGTAAACTGTTGCACCGGCACACATAGCATCACCATGAATTGCATCGATACCAATAATCAGCGGAATTGCCAGACGGCTTTTGAGTGCCAGCGATTGCAAGTAATTTGATTCTTCAGGTGTCACAACATGAAGAAATGAACCTACTAACCCATTTCCAGTAAGTTTTATCAAATTATCAATACTCAGATTTTTATAAAAACCATTCGCATCATTGTTTTCTTTCACTTTACCTTTAAATGATTCTTCGGTTTTGCGCATGTGTTCAATGCCCACATACTGACACATTTGCCCGACTTTTTCTTCGAGTGTCATGCGCCCCATAAGGTCATTTACTCTTTCAGTTACAGTTAAAGACGCATTTTGATACGGCAGTTTAACCTTAGTTTGCCCTTGTGTAAGCATGCTGAAAAACAAGAATGCAACCACTATCGGAGTTGATTTTTTGATGTACATTGTTACTAATTCTAATTTGATTTTGTTGCTACCTGGTTTTTTAATCGTGATTTTCGCTTTTCAACCTGATCGAGGTAAAGCGACTGTGGAACAAGTGTTTCACCCTTCGAAATGCCTTCGGTAAAATCTTCGGGACTTGTATTGAAATCAATTTTTCCTTTTGTTCCGCTTACAGGAGAAGTTAACACTGCCGACGATTTGCCGGAAGTACCAATGATATATCCATTACCAAACTGCCGTGAATCAACTAAATAATCGGAAGCATTGTGTTTTTTTAACCCAACTGTATTCCAAAAAACACTCTGCGTGGAGGAATACATGTGCATTGCACCCATTGAACCATAGGGACGAAATGCTGCATCTAAGTAATCGCCATCGGCTACATAAGAATCGAAAAGATTGGACATACTTAATTGCATGTGAAAATCGCTGGCCAGACGTGGATCTTTTCCTGTGCAGTTCAGAATTACATTTCCGTTCGAAACCATTCCTTTAAAATCGTAATTATGGCGTCCGTTCGTTGCTTTACAGTTACGAATCAAACAGTCGTTGGCCGAAATGCAATACAGATAGCCATTGCCACCTTCGCCTTTGTATTGAGGTTTCTGAAAGTTGCATTGCTCTACCGTAATAAACCGCGAATCGTTTATAGCTAGGCAATTGGACAACACATGAATATCCTCAGTATTTTCTTTTGGGCGATACGTAGCCACCGATTTTACCCAACAATTAGCCGTGTTTTTCAGTTGTATCAGCTGCGAACCATGTACATCGTAACCACCAGTTTCGGGTGTTTGAAAATCGGAATCTTCCCATTTTTGTGAAGGATGTTGTAGGTTTCCAATCGAAAAATTTTCCAATCCTACTTCAACAAGCTGTGGCTTAATTTTATAAATCCGTGCATTATCGCGCATTTTGAGATAATAACGGGTGGGAACATCAATCATCAAACGATTGTTTTTGGAGTCGACAGCTATAATTTCGCGACAGAAAACCGGTCCACGAATACCTTTCCAATAATTCAAACAACCATGTTCCTGTGCAAAATCGTCGGTAACATCGGATGTAAGGCAAACCAAATCGCCTTTTTTAAATGTGCCTATATTGGCCACAGGAATACTTAAAGTTGGTGTGGTTATGTCGGTCGAAATGGGTGTAGGCGTTTCAATTGGTTTATCCCAACTTGCTCCCTGACCATTAACCAACAACACCGACTTATTACGAATATTGGTAGTAATGCATTTCAAAAAAGTTTTCTCAACACCTTCGCCACGCAAAACCACATTGTTGTATCGAATAATCAAACCATATTTACGTTCGGCAGGAACAGAAATTTTATATTCGCCGGCAGGTAATAAAACTATTCCGCCACCATTAGTCCCAACAAAATCGATAGCGTTTTGTATAGCCGCAGTGGCATCGTTCAAACCGGTATTATCAGCCATGTAAGGCGAATCAGTAGCTTTTACAACTTTATGATTTATTTGTGGTATTTCGGACATTCCGTTTCGATAACCGGCATACGAGAAATCGTGCAAAAAACGCGCTTCTTTATCGCTAAAACCCGGCTCCCATTTAGTAGGATAAAGGCTACTGCGCCAACTTTGACCAAAAGCTAACGAAGCATTTATGACCAGAAATAAACTAACCCATTTATTGAGCTTCATATTTTTTTAATTTAGAACCAAGAACAAAGAACCAAGAGCAAAGACATGTACCGATTGCTATTGGCACATCTCTTTGAGTGAGTTATTGCTCATGGGTGTTTCAACTATTTTGTTTGAGTTGATAATTCAAAATCAGCTAAGTGCTTGTATTTTTTTCTTAGCACGTATTTTACCATAATAGTAAATGGTGTAAACCTTCGAATTAGAAACGCCATACGCTATTATCTGATACATTTCGTTACCGAGCGAAAGGATAGTTACTCTTTTACCTACTTGTCCGCTAAAACTATATTTATAAGCCAAACTTTGCGTCAAAGTGTCCATTCTCATACTCATTTTTGCATTGATGGCTGAACACATAGGCTTATTAGTAGTACCCAAATTTGCTTCAGAGCCAATTGTATAACCATAATTCAACACTCTGTCTGGATTGCTATCCAATCCAATCGAATCGATAAGTGAAATCTGTGTGTACGATGCTCCCAAAGGCTGATTTACACTGTCGGGATTGCATTCTTTCGAATACAAGTAAAGCTCCACTTTCCGAAACCCTTTTTTGATATATACCGAATCGAGCGTATTATTTTCGTAAAGTGAGTACGCTACATCGCTTATGTTAGCACGTTCGTAGCTCAGTTTTGTAGTTTCTACACCGTTTACTTTAACTTTATAATCGTACTGATATTCCAAATATCCTTTGGAAGGCGAAGTCTGATTTGCAACTTCATCGGTGCACGAAACCATAATGAGCAGCGCGAGCACTATATTTAAACTGAAAAATAATTGTTTCATATTTTTATAATTTAGAACCAAGAGCCAAGAATAAAGACAAAAGACTTTACCGAAAGCTATTTGCAAATTTCCTTGTCAATGGTGTTTCATTTTAAATAATTATTTACCAACCCGGATTTTGCAATCCAATATTCGGATTAGAATCAAATTCGGCATTCGGAATAGGGTAAAGCAGGAAACGAACATTCCATGGAACAATATTAACTGTATAAACCCGTCCGCCTTTCCATGTTTTTGTACCCGAGTCCCAACTTGGTAACGCTTTTTGAGCTGCCGGCAGATTTGGATAAAAGGTTTCCATTCGCCACTGCATCATAGTTATATTAGTATTCGGATAACGCATTCTTACCATATCAAAAAAACGTTGTCCTTCGCCAACCAGCTCCAATCCGCGTTCGTTAAATACAGCCAAACGGAAGTTTTCCTTGTCCAAACCCGTAGCTAAATCGATAGGCGTTGTACGCACTGTTCCATTTGCCTGACGGGCGCGTTTACGCAATTCGTTGAAAGGAGTGTACGCTTGGGCAGTTAGCCCGAGTTCATTCAGCGCTTCGGCTTTTATGAGATAGATCTCGGCTAAACGAATTACAAAATAATCGTTTTCGTTATTTCGTTGGTCGTAACCTTTTGCATCTTTGTATTTATCTAAATAACACATAGATTGGCGTACCAAATCGGAAGCATCGGTGACAATTGCCGGAAAAGTACTGTAGGTTTTTGCCACTGGCGTAGTTGCCGTTGTAAAACCGCTCCAACCTGTGAGAAAAGTAACTTCCGATCGATAATCTTTTACATATTCGCCCGTAAAATACTGCTCGGCAAACCAAGGTTGAACTTTTAAACCGCCATGTCCATTCCCTTTGGGTAATAAATTTCCACACACGCCCCAACGTTCGCTTGGCTGCGTGTAATATGCCCATTCAGAGCCTTTTGAGCCGGCAGCCGAAGCTATTGCATCGCGGGTAAACTGAAGTCCATAAATCACTTCCTTGTAAGCCGCTTTTTCCTTGGTTACATCCCACAAGTCGGCATAATTAGCAATAAGCGAATACTCTTTGGAAAGCAACACACTATCGGCCCAGTTTACAGCATTTTGATAATAAACTTGTGCTTCAGCAGCTTTTCCATTTAAATCGCAGTAATTGCCATAAGTAAGATAAGCCTGGGCCAACATAGCCTGAGCAGCACCTTTTGTAGCACGTCCGAATTCGGTGGCAGGTTGCTTACTCAAAGGCAAACATTTGGCATTTGCATTTGTAAAATCACGGAATATTTGTTGATACACACTATCCACACTTGCTCTTGGTTTGTAAAAATTATCGCCCGGCTTTGTGGCTGCTGTCGATAGTGGCACGCCACCAAACAAACGCACTAAATAATAATAACTGAAAGCTCTCATAAACGTCATTTCGCCATTAATACGGGTTTTAAAAGCAGGGGATAAAGTGGATGATTCTACCGCTTCATTTGCCGAATTAGCTTTGTTTACTCCTCCAAAAAGATTGCTCCATGTGCCTGTAACATAGGTATCAGACGAAGTAAAGAGGCGATTTATCCACACTCCTGCGGCATTACTACCAACTGTACCAGTAAATGCAAACTCATCGCCCGAGTAGAGCATCAGACCAGCAGCCGACGATTTAAAAGATTGAAAATCCTGAAAATTGGCATACACTCCATTTACCACAAAGGCAGCATCAGCTTCGTTATTTATAAAACCGTCGGTTGTTGCCACACCATAAAGTTGTTCGTCGAGCGAACAGCCACCTTGCAGCACTACGAATGCAAGCAGCAGAAAAGGTATGATTCTATTTTTTATCATTGTATTGTTTAATATTTTAGTTTACAAACCTATAGGAAAAATGGCACTTAACATATTATATTTTGCATAATCGGGAACTAATGCCGGCAAAATATTTTTCTTTAAAACTTCTTTTGCTTCAGGTATGCGGATAGAAGCTTGCCAAAATGGTTCGAACATTTTTTTAGGTTCTACACTTTCGCGAAATTCCCATTTTTTTGTTCCATTGAGGTAAGGATACGCAAATCGGAACGCATTTTTTATACTTCTGTTATCAGCCGATTGGTAGTTCCACAAGTCTACATTTGCCTTTTCGGCCACCAATGCTAAGCGTGTGAATGCATCTAAATTGACGCAGGTATAATGAAATGAGCCTGCTCGAGCTAATTCACGTGGCATCGAACCGTCAGGTTCAATCTGCACATCGATGCGCTTGGTTTTGGCTTCGGTAAATAGTTTGCTAGCAGCTGCGGTATCATTGATAAATAACAATCCTGAACCCAAGGTTATATCGTACGACACGCCATGGTTGTTCAACTGTATCGATTCTTCTTTTCCGTTTTTACTTTCCATAAGCCATTTGGTAAATTGGGTGT
>JBBQMQ010000270.1:0-6153 GCA_038329115.1 Bacteroidales bacterium | reverse complement strand
AAAAGTTCCTGCACTTGCTTTTCCATGATGTTTTTCCACAAATGCCGTGGCTTTCTCATTATTAAGAGTCCGTGAACCCATTGCAACTGAATATCCCAATTCGATTAATTTTGAACCGATAGTGTCACCAACATTCCCGGTTCCCAATACGGCAACTTTTTTCATATTCTCTTAATTGATTTTTTTTTAGTTTTTCTTTAATTTAATTGTTTTCAATAAGCTCTCATTCAGGCTCGTAATAAAGCATCACGTTACCCGATCTAAAAACTTTTGTACTAAGCAATTTGAGTTTGAAATCCTGATTTACATGCGGAAATAATGGTTTGCCATGACCAATAACTACCGGATTTACCATGATATAGTATTCATCAATTAAATTCATTTTTCTGAACGACGAAGCCAATTCGGCACTCCCGAAAATAAATATATTTTTACCGGGCAGATTTTTAAGTCTGGTAATTTCTTCAAATACATTTTCTGTGATTAATCGTGTGTTTTCCCAGTTTGCCTCAGTCAGCGTTTTTGAAATAACGATTTTTGAAATTTTATTCATCATTCTTGCTACTATAGGATCGTCTTTAATCGCTTCGGGCGTCGTCCAGTAACCGGCCATCAGTTCGTAGGTTTTCCTGCCAAACAAAAGAATATCAGCTGTAAACAATTGTTCTACTGCAAATTCATTGAATTCTTCATCAACGTTATGCCATTCGATAGAATGATTCTCACCTTCAAAAAAACCATCCAATGTTATCAGATTAAAGAGTATGAGCTTTCTCATGAGTATATAAATTTTAGTTTTCCAAAAACTCTTTTAGCTGTTTACAAATAAAATAAGTCCATCTTTGATGCCTTTTTTACACCGGCTAATTTATGTTGACCAAAAAAAGTCCACACAACATCAGCGACATAACTTTCTTAACTCCAGTAAAATATAAACCTTGGCGTACCTGTTAATCATAATAATTAACAAATTTGTCATGAACTTTAATCAACAATTTATCTGCAGCAATAGTTGGAACCGGAATTTTTGCAAATGCACAAATTATTTTCTTTGACTTACTTCATTATCAGTTCTGTGTACATACTGAAAACAGTTTATCGTCGGAGTTGTTTCTTAGATGACCCTAGTTGTGCGATGTTTAGCATTAATTAGTACTAAATAATGTATTGAATGAAGTTTAAAATAGCAGAATAGGAGTGATAAAAACTTTTTTTCTGAAGTTGAATTCAAAAGATTGTTTTTATCTTTGGGTGGAAATTAATTAAAAAATTCAGACTATGATAACAGCAACTGACGTAGACCAATATATTGCCGGTTTTAGCGATGAGACTCAAAATAAACTCATGCAAATAAGACAAATAATTAAAGAAACAGCTCCCGAAGCCGTAGAAATAATCAGTTATGGAATGCCAGGTTACAAACTCAATGGCATGCTGGTTTGGTTTGCTGCAGCTAAAAACCATATTGGATTTTACCCAAAAGCCAATGTGTTGGCAGTATTTAAAAATGGGTTAACTGATTATAAATGCTCCAAAGGAACTCTTCAGTTTCCTTTCTTAAAGCCACTTCCTGTCGATTTAATAAAAATGATTGTCCAATTCAGGATCGAAGAAAACTACATGTCAGCAAAGACTAAAAGAAAACAAAAAACAGCAAACCAATAATTGGCTTGCTGTTTTCTTAATCAGTATTTAGTATTTGTCAATTATTCACATACACTTCCAACAAAGTAACTTCACTATTGGGAATCAGACCTATTTCGTTGATGCTTGCCGGAATAAGAATAGTATCACCTTTCTGTACAATGGTTTTTTCGCCGTAAGATTCAATAGTCATACTTCCATCGAGACACATATAAACTACGAATGAGTCGATTGTGCCAAAATTTCGTGTTACAGGTGCATCAAACCGTATCATATTGGTTGTAAAATAGTCACATTCAACTAACAGTGTAATTTCATTTAATTGAGCATTGTAAGCGGTTCCGGGATTTTTTGATGCAGCAAAATTAATCACATCCAAAGCTTGTTCGGTGTGCAGCTCACGTTCGTTTCCCTGATCGTCCTTTCGTTTATAATCGTAAATGCGATAGGTTATGTCACTGCTTTGTTGAATTTCAGCAACCACTACGCCTTTTCCAATAGCATGAACCAATCCGGCAGGAATAAAAAACACATCGCCTTTTTTCACCGATACTTTCTGCAATAAATCTTCTACCTTATCATTATCAAGGGCTTCCAGATATTCTTCACGAGTACAATCTTTCTTAAAACCGATAATCAGTTCACTTCCGGGATCAGCATCCACCACATACCACATTTCGGTTTTGCCATACGAGTTATGCCTTTCGGCAGCTACCTCATCGCCCGGATGTACCTGAATGGAAAGGTTTTCATTGGCATCAATCAATTTGAAAAGCAATGGAAACGACAAACCATATTCATCATACAACTTATCGCCAAGTAATTCACCCATGTAAATCTCAATCAGTTCTGTCAGATTATTTCCTTCAAGAAATCCATTTGTTACAACCGACTCATCACCTTCGTAACCTGACAGTTCCCAGCTTTCGCCTAATTTATCCGTTTTAGCAACTTTATTGAATAAACTTTTCAGTTTGGTTCCGCCCCAGATTTTATCTTTAAGTATAGGAGTAAATTTTAATGGATATAACATTTATTTGATAGTTTAAAATTGTTCTTTAAAAAAAAATGAACAATTAATATCTTGCTAAGTCAGATATTTAATAATTGTTCATTGATATGTATTGAATTTTTTTTATTCAGCTTTAGCCCTTTCTGCCAGATTAAGTTCCCAAGCCCAGGCACTTCGTAATGTTTCTTCTACAGTTTCAGTTGCAACCCATCCCAGTTCATTGTTAGCGTACGATGGATCGGCCCACACTTTTTCTATATCACCCTCGCGTCTGCCAACCAGTCTGTAGGGCACTTTCACTCCAGTAACCTGCTCGAAAGTTTCAATAATTTCCAATACAGACAAACCGCGGCCAGTACCGAGATTAAATGTCTCCACGCGACTTTTCGCATGATCATTCAACATTCGCTGAACAGCAATGACATGAGCTTTTGCTAAATCCACCACATGAATATAATCGCGAACGCACGATCCGTCAGGAGTGTTATAATCGCTTCCGAAAACCTGTAACTGTTTTCGTAAACCCATGGCAGTCTGAGTTACAAAGGGTAATAAATTATTTGGAACTCCATTAGGTAATTCACCAATTTCAGCAGATTCATGAGCGCCAATCGGGTTAAAATAGCGCAATATAATACTTTGATAGCACGGATTTGCATAAATGGTATCGCGTATGATTTCTTCGCCAATCTGTTTTGTATTTCCGTAAGGCGAAAGAGCCGGTTTGATAGGTGCGTTTTCAGTTACCGGCAAAATATCAGGCTGACCGTACACTGTACATGATGATGAAAATACTATATTTTTCACCTTATGAATCGGCATCAATTGCAATAAATTTATTAACGAAACAAGGTTGTTTCTATAATAAAGTAATGGTTTTTCAACCGATTCGCCTACAGCTTTGCTTGCAGCAAAATGAATAATTGCCTCAATATTGTTATGTTTTTCAAACATTCTGTCCATACTCACATAATCAACACAATCAATATTTTCGAACGCCGGGCGAATGCCGGTAATTTTTTCGATGCCGATGAGAACATCAATACTTGAATTGGAAAGATTATCAACAATAATAACTTCAAAACCCATCTTTTGTAATTCAACAACAGTATGTGAGCCAATATAGCCTGTGCCTCCCGTAACTAAAATTTTTGCCATAATTTATTAATTCAAAATGTATTATGCATCTTTTTTTATGATTTTAATCTCAATAAAATCTGCTTAATGATATTTAATCGTTAATTATTTAAATAATTTTTGAGGATAAACTCCTCTGCGAATCAATTCGTTTATTTTAAGGACTACCTGAGGACGGTCTTCGGCATAAGTTACTCCAAACCACTTTGAAGGAGTATCCAGCACTTTGCAGGTTACCTTTTTCTCAACAATAAGATTGTTAACTGCCAATGGGATATAAAATTCCGATTTTAATTTTTGTCCGTTTTCCAGCAGGAATTCTCTGAAATATTGTTCGGAGTAATCAAAATAATCGGGCGTAAATCCCCACATATTCATCGATACAGGTGTATTTGGCTTAAGTTTTACTTCTTCGCCATCTTCATCCACATAAATTATGGTACCACCTTTTTCCTCAATATGCGTACGTTCAACTACATTTTTCAACAATTCGTTTTCATCCACAACGCACACACCACGACTTACAGCACCACTTTCCGACAATGTATTGCCAACCCGATAACCAACCATGCAATATTCATTCTGTTTCCCTTCAACACTACAAAGAAAATCTGCCAGAATGGCAAAAGATTCTTTTCCGTAGAAGTCATCGGCGTTAATGACAGCAAATGGCTCATTAATTGCGCCTTTGCCCATTAGCACAGCATGATTGGTTCCCCATGGTTTTTCGCGTTCGGCTATGTAAGTTGAACCTTCAGGAACGTTATTTATTTCCTGAAAAACCAGTTCCGTGTCAATTAAATCTTTAAACTTATTAATAACTACTGCTTTAAACTCTTTTTCGAAACTGGAACGAATTACAAAAACTATTTTTCCAAATCCTGCTCTGATAGCATCGTAGATAGAATAATCCATGATGGTTTCGCCATTTGGCCCAAGACCATCCAACTGCTTCAAACCACCATAGCGACTGCCCATTCCGGCAGCTAATACAAATAAAGTAGGTTTCATATGTTCGTTTTTATTGTTTAATAGTTGTCACATGGAACTCGCAAAAATCATGGTTTTGGTGTAAACTGTGTTTCAATGCTCGTTTCATATTATATTAAATTGTTTAATTGTGCAAAATTAAGTAATAGTTTTGAATTGAGAAATTATTAACCATCCATTTTATGAACTATTCACTATCAAAATTAATTATATCAGAAACCCTTATTTAATTGATAATTGTTGATAACTTTTACTATTAACCTATTGGGAATAATTATCGAAAAGATTAACTTTGTCGGATAAAACAGACCATCGATGACAGAATATAACAGACTATATAAAAGAAAACCAGTAAAACCCGTTAAACCTCTTAAACATTACAAAAGAAAGAGAAAAAAAACTCCACTTTTTTACATTTCTATACTGGTAATTACAGGAATTCTTATTGCAGGGGGTATACTTTTAGTGCATAAAGTACAAAAACAAATTATTCAAAAGAAAGAAATTGCAATAATAACTAATTATGTTTCGGATTGCGACCATGTGCGTTTTCCTACAGCGCCGATAAAACCCAGTAATAAACTTAACGATCCGAATGAGTTGCAGTTGATTCATGCACAGACAAATGGGATAAAACTATTTGCAAGTGATTCTTTATTCAACATACAGATTGACAGTCTTGTGAAAAAATCAATTTTAGTTAAGGTAACGGATAACCGGTTCTATCAGCTCAAAACATTAACATTTTCTCAACCATATCTTATTCCGGAAGCAGTTGATATGTTGAATGAAATTGGCTACCGCTTTCAGGAACGATTAAAAGAAAAAAAATACGATAATTTCAAATTTAGAATCACTTCCGTGCTTCGAACCGAAGGAGCACAAACAAAATTAAGCAAGCGAAACGGCAATGCCAGCGATCATTCAGCTCATATGTATGGTACGACGCTTGACATTTCGTATAAAAATTTTTTTAACACTAGAAAAGATACGATTGAATCGAAAATGGAGCCCATAATTGCAATAACAAAGGTCTTAACAGATATGCGCAAAGAATGCAAGTTATTAGTCGTTAGGGAGCGTCATCAATCGTGTTTTCATATTACAGTTGTGGTGTGTCGTCCTCCAGTAAATAAAAAATAATTATGATTTTTGGCTGAATACAGTCAAAAAAATGATTTTTTGATTAACTTTGCGGCCGGTTTCAGAATAAAACATCTGAAAACAACGACTTAGTAGCTCAGCTGGTAGAGCAACAGACTCTTAATCTGTGGGTCGAGGGTTCGAACCCCTCCTGGGTCACGAAATGAAACGACAGTTTCAGTCAAAACTAAGACAAACCATTCTAAATCATTGATTTGGAATGGTTT
>JBBQMQ010000269.1:0-6153 GCA_038329115.1 Bacteroidales bacterium | reverse complement strand
GTAAGGTAAGAATAAAACAAGCATAGCTTGCGTTTAAAGCCGTTCCGGCAATATCGCCAATAAATGATATTGATAACCGAATAGCTTATCAAAACCATTTCTCAAATAGGCAGAGCGGAACACATATCTTATTTTTATTTTTTAAAACTGCAAGCGATGAATAGTTTAAAAAAATAAAAACAAGAAATGTGACGAGTTGACCTTAATGCCCCGCAAAAGCCGCTTGATAAAAATAGGTAAGTTTCTAAAAGTGGTTTTTCTCAAGCCGCTTTTGACCAATAGGGGACAGCGGAATACAAAAAATGAAAACCCCACCCCCTTTTTGTGAGGGGGATTTATCGCTTTTCATTCTTTGTAAACGAGTTTGGCACTTTGTGCAATATAATGTGGATTACCTTTGTCTGTTTTGAACTTCGGCATAAAAAAAACAAGAAAAAACAAAGAAAATAAAATCTAAGATGGTTTACGCTGCGCGTGCTAAGAAAGAAAAAGGTGTTTACGTTCCGTTTTGTATGTGAATAGGTTGCTTAGCTCATTTTACGACCCTGCCACAGTTGCACAGCTGCCCAAATTCAACCTCAAAACAAAATACCTTCAAGTCATAGATAAGCCTACCATAAGCCTACCATAAGCCCACCATAAGCCCACTTAATAGAAAAAATCTATAATGTTTTTCGGTCATAAAAAAAGCCCCACTTTTACAGTGGAGCTTCTTTAGATTTTTGAACGGATTATCAAAATACGTTTTTGATTTTCATGCTATTTCCAACGGAAAATACATAATACTCGGTACCAGCTTTTTGATAGAACTCAATTCCGACACAGCTCAATAAACTTGCGTTTTCTGTCATAGTCGGAGTTCCATTCAATGCGCTTACTACTGAAATTTCAGGATTTACACCCGGTGCGATTTCAATATAATCCGAATAAACAACCTTTGAAAGTTGATTTAAAGCTGGCTCAATAGGTTCGTAAACCTTTGTCAACGAATCATAAGCATAATCCGAAATAACTGAAATTGAGTTCACGAAACGGAAATGAGTTGCACCTGAAGGTACATTCAATTGTTTCAGTGCTTCAAATGCCTCTACAGTCAAAGTAACGCTGTTACGTCCTGCGTTGGCTACTGTTTCAAACTCACCGGTAAAAGAACCCTCAACAGTATTGTTTCGGTTGAAATTCAGCCCGATTAAATGTTGTGGTACAGCAGAAATCAAAATAGCACGATAACCACGAGCTTCTGTTTGATCTTCCAAATTGATTTTCTTAACGATACCAGTTAAACGACCAGTGAATTGAGGGTCGCTCATGGTTTTCATTAATTGTGCCTGTCCTGCACGAATTGCTTTGCCTACTGTTGCACAGCCTGCAAATTCATTCATGTTTTCACGAGTCCTCACGAACGATGAACCGTTCTTGATTTGTTCCCCTGTTGCTCCACCGTTCATTCCGGCAAAGTTTCCAGTCATTCCTTTGATTTTAAAGTGCCGAATGTCCCCAATCGTCCCTTTGTACTTTACATGTCCCAGCTGTCGTGCCATGGCTAAAATGTTTTTGTGTTTAATAATCCACTATTGAATTATTTGTTGTAAATTTACAAGGTATAATAATGATTACCAACAGTTAAACTAACGTAAAATAAAGAATTTGAATGTAATTGAACAGAAAATAGTAAAAAACCAGCTTCTTTTAATCCGCGTAGTTGATGGAGATGGACTAATTTTGAAAAATATGTCTGACAATTCAGAGGTAGAAATCAGATTTTTGGGGATAGATGCTCCCGAAATAAAAAAATGCCGGAAATTAGATCAGGACGAAAGAGAAACACACTTAGTCGGACAACTTTTGATGATGCTTGGTAGAATGTCGCTCAATTTTTTAATTGAGCTTATTCCACCAGGCACAAAGTTGAGTATTGAATTAGAACAAAAGGAACAAAATGATATTTATGGAAGAACGTTGGCTTATGTCTATTTGCCCAATGGCAGATGTATCAATGAAATAATGATTGATGAAGGTTATGCGAAACCATACAGTCGCTTTTATTGCAGTAAACTAACAAACTATCAAATCCTAAATATGAAGGCTAAGAATGAAAAAAGGGGATTGCATGGTATAGTGGAGAGCTTTAGAATGTAGAAAATTTATTATATTTGCTTCGTCAGATTATCAAATATTTACAGAATTTTTTTTAAAATAGTCTATTGCCTGTAATTTGCCTGTAGTAAAAAAATAAACCTCGATAAATCGCTGTAAATCAGCTAAATATCGAGGTTTAAAAGTACCCAGAGCCGGGATCGAACCGGCATGGAAGTGAATCCACTGGTGTTTGAGACCAGCGCGTCTACCAATTCCGCCATCTGGGCAATTGTGAGGTGCAAAAGTAAGTAAATTTTTTAAACTGGCAAGCGAATCAATTATTTAAATTTGCGATTTACAGTTTGTTATTTGCGATTTGCTTGTAATCAGCAATTTATTCCTTTGAACTGTTGTATTTTTTTGCCACAAAGTCGTTTCGTTTGCCTTCAAAAATATCATAGCGGCAATACCAGCAATCCAATGAACCATTCAACAAACGAATACGCTCCGAAGGTTTCAGCCCAATTTTATCCAGACATTCTTCGTGTGAACTAATTACCCAAACCGTACTTCCTGGAAATTTATGTTTTATGGTTGTGCCTAACGAAGCATATAATCCGTAAATGTCGTCGGAAGTGATACGCTCGCCATAAGGCGGATTTGTTACTATCATGCAATTTGGTGCCGGAGCTTCCAGTTTTTGAACAGGCATTACCTGCAATTCTATATATTTGCTTAATCCGGTACTTTTTACATTTTGTTCAGCAATTTTTATGGCTCGGGGAGAATTATCAGAACCATAAATTTTGAAATTGAACGGACGCTCGTACGAATCGTCATTATACAAGGTATCAAAAAGTTCTTCATCAAAATCGTTCCATTTTTCGAACGCAAAAGATGAACGATAAATTCCCGGTGGAATATTTAATGCAATAAGTGCAGCTTCAATTAGCAATGTGCCCGAACCACACATGGGATCAACAAAATCAGATTGTCCTTTCCAATCGGCCATGAGCAACATTCCGGCTGCCAAAGCTTCGTTTAATGGTGCCTCGGTTTGAGCCACACGATAGCCCCGTTTGTGCAATGAATCACCGGAGCTATCCAGCGAAAGCGTGCATTTTCGCTCGGAAATATGAATGTTTATCATTATTTGAGGACTATCCAACCGAACAGAAGGACGTTTTTCATATTTTTCCATAAACCAATCTGCGATAGCATCTTTGACACGATATGCAACAAATTTGGAATGACGGAATTCTTCTGAAAAAATAGTAGAATCAATAGCAAACGTACTTTCCACAGTCATATAATCATCCCAGTTGATTTTTTTTACCTGATCGTACACTTCATCAGGATTTGATGCATCGAAAGTGAGGATTGGTTTTAAAATTCGCGAAGCAGTTCGGCTACAAAGATTTGCTTTGTACATCAATGCTTTATCTCCTGTAAAACTTACTGCCCTTCGTTGAAGTTGAACATTGTTGGCTCCGATGTTTACCAGTTCGGTAGCCAGCACTTCTTCCAGTCCGCGGAAGGTTTTCGCAATCATTTCAAATTCCATATTTTTTTCTAATGTAGAAAGCCTGACGACTTATTTATTTACTTGTAACTAAAATCTTATAATTCGTAACTATTTTATTTTTTCTGTGCCAATTTGGCTCCTGCAGGAACGTCGGTGTCGACCCAAAGGTTACCGCCAATCACAGCTCCATCACCAACCGTGATTCTGCCTAAAATGGTAGAATTCGAATAGATAATAACATTATTGCCGATACGTGGATGTCGATCAATACCTTTTATTGGATTTCCATTATCGTCCAACGGAAAACTTTTTGCTCCCAACGTTACGCCCTGATACATTTTTACATTGTCGCCAATAATGGCTGTTTCACCAATAACAACACCGGTTCCATGATCGATTGTGAAGTATGAACCAATGGTAGCTCCGGGATGAATATCAATTCCTGTTTCTGAATGTGCCATTTCAGTAATTATCCGTGGAATCAAAGGAACATTCAAATGCAATAATGAATGTGCAATCCGGTAATTACTGATAGCCCGAATGCTCGGATAACAAAAAATAACTTCTCCAAAACTTTTTGCCGCGGGATCTCCATTGTATGCAGCAATTACATCGGTATGAAGTTTCTCACGGATTTCGGGTAATTGATTGATAAAATCAATAGCTATTTTTTTTGAAGGAGTGTCAAAATCAATACATTCCACCGATTCTGTTTTGGAATTAAAACACATTCCGGCACGGATTTGCAGTGCTAATAACACATGTAACCTGTCAACATTCACGCCAATATGATATAACATGGTTCTCGAATTTACAGCCGAATCACCAAAATATCCCGGAAATAAAATGGACCGTGCCAACTGTACTATTTCCTGCAACACATTTGTCGATGGCATGGCATCATCAAGCCCGTGTTCGTTGCAAACATTTTTTAATCCATCAACCTGCGAAAGTTTTTTGATTGTTTCTAATAATTCTTTATTCATGGTTGAAAATTGTATTTACTTCTTCAGAATGGTTAAGGCTTCAATGGCATGTTGAATACGTTGATTACCAATTCCTGATACAATAACATAGGGTTTTCGGGTTTGTTCAATCTCCGCTTTATACCAGTTGAAGAAAAATTCACGGTCATTGCCATGTTCTCTTACAGCATCGGGTTCCCAAGGTAAATCGGGAGCACATAGTAGGTATAAATCAAAAAAACTCGGTTTCAAACGCTCTGTGAGAAAATCGGGAACGATTTTGTATTTAAATTCCAGCCAAACTTTTGTAATTATCAAATCCGTATCGAAAAATACAAACTGTTTGTTTGTCAGCTGATTTTCAAATTGTTTTTCCTGTTCAATTTGCTTTCGGGCAATAATGCAAACATCTTCGTACGTATAAGGTTCGTTCAGTTTTTCAACATATTCCCGTGCATATTCAGGAACCCATTCTGCATCGAAATATTCAGCCAGATTTCTGGCAAGTTCAGTTTTTCCGGTTGATTCTGGCCCGAGAATGGCTATTTTGAACATGAATACTATTTACAATTTAGTCATTTACAATTTGTTGAATCATCTTCGGCGATTCTGTATTTCAACAATTCAACAAATTACTTTATCTTTGGCAACAAAAAAATATGTGCAAATTTACGACAATTATTCTGCTTTGGAGTGCTTTTTGGGGATTAAGTACAAAAGTTTCGGCTCAAAATGCAGATATTGAGCTACTCCGAAACATAAACAGCAATACATCCACTGTTGGATTCTCAAAAGTTATTTCAAATACCACTACAGGTGTTGCCATTGGTATTCCTTTGATAATGGGAGCAGTAGCAATTATTGAGAATGATGATGATTTATTGAAAAATGCAATTTATGTGGGTGTCACTATTGGTGTTGATGGTGTTTTGACTTATGGATTTAAACATGTAATAAACAGGCAACGTCCAAGTTTTGCATATAGTGGCGACATTATAAATCGTAATATCGACGTAGAAAATGAAACTTCACTTTCATTTCCTTCGGGTCATACTTCGCTGGCTTTTGCCACGGCCACGGCACTAAGTTTAAAATATCCGAAATGGTACGTTATTGCACCAACCTATTTATGGGCTTGTTCGGTTGGATATTCCCGTATGAATTTGGGTGTGCATTACCCGAGCGATGTACTTGCAGGAGCCATTCTAGGTGCTGGAAGTGCTTATGTGACCTATCAGATTAATAATTGGTTCTGGAAAAAAGAAAACAATAAGAAGCTCATTGGATTACAAGCGTATCTTTAAAATCTATTGACATACAGAACAAGGGATTTTCCATTAGAGGAAATCTACATTAGATTAATTATTTCTCCCAGCCGGTATTATTGTTTTTTTTAGGCAAACAAACTCTTTTTCTAACCTCATTCTTACCTTCATTTGCAATCAAACAATTTTATTTGAATGAAATATAAAATTCAGAATCATTTTTTTAACTTGATTTAGAATTTGTAACAAACATTTGTTTCTTGTTTAATAGGATAATATTTAAAATTTCAGACTTTCAGAAAAACAATTTTGACACATT
>JBBQMQ010000268.1:0-6155 GCA_038329115.1 Bacteroidales bacterium | reverse complement strand
GTTGATATAATACTTCCTTTCGGGACGCGGGCCAACCAGACTCATATCGCCTTTAAGGATATTCCAAAACTGAGGAATTTCATCAATACGATATTTCCTGAGAAATCTTCCAATCGGAGTAATCCGGTCATCATTCGGGCTGCTTAATTTTGGAGTTCCATTCTCAGAGCCCAAATACATTGTTCTGAATTTAAAAATATCAAACGGTTTTCCGTTCCTGCCAATCCGTTCCTGACGATAAAATGCCGGTCCTTTGGAATCTTTTCTTATTCGAATAATAAAGTACAACAAAAATGGCGACAGCAAAAATAATGACACAAATGAAATGATAATATCGAAAAAACGTTTTAAACTGGCCTCCCAATCGCTCATCGAAGAACTTGTAATATCCACCAACGGACTCATTTGCAGTCTGTTTATTTTTGCGCTACCTGTAAGTATTTCGTATAGACGCGGTGTAAACTGAATATCAACATTAAGCCGGTACAGCACATTTATTATTTTAAACAATTCTTTTTCATCAGCATCATTATCCAGCGCCACTATGGTTTCCTTGATATCATATTTATCAATTAAACTGCCAATTTGAGCTAGATTCCCGATGATTTTTTCAACAGGAACGTCGTATTTTTTTGACGTGGAAACAAAACCGATAATGGTATTTTGAGAGGCATATCTCTCGATATCAGAGGCAATTTTCTGAGCATTTGTACCTGTTCCAACAATGAGGGTGTTAATAGTCCATTTTTTGGTTTTGTAATTATTCTGAATCTGCGAAAAAATCACATTCCTGAAAATCATGGTGAATATCATTTGCAATCCAAATAAAACCAACAATGAAAAATAAAAATATTCGTAAGAAACCACTGCATCGCCCAGCTTTAGAACTAAAAACACAGAAACAGAAATAATTGCCGAGGAGGTTAATGTGCTGAGAATTAAATTAATTCTTGATTTCTTAAGAGTATTCAGATAGAAACCGGTTAAATAATGGATAAAAACACAATAGAACGGGAATGACACCAAACTGGTAAGATAATTGTAATTTGGAATCAGAATGCGAATACCGTTCAGGATATGAATATCATTTATCGTTTTTCTGAAAATAACAAATGCTATCCAAACTGACAAAGCTGCCAGCATATCGTACAAAATGTATTTCAGCAAAAGGTTATTTTTATTCATATACACAATCGGTTTATTCTCTTATTATTTGAATCAGATTTCCTTTGCCAAGTTTAATGATGGAGGATGGTTTAGGTTGCGAAACATCGTCCCGACGGTAATTAACCACATAATCAACAGCGCTTTTTATATAATCAGAAATCTGATTGAAATTAGCCGGAGTCCGTTCACCGCTTACATTGGCCGACGTAGAAACAATCGGTTTACGAAACTGACTGCACAATTTTCGTGAGAATTCTTCACCGGTTACCCGAACTCCGATTGATTTATCATCAGCAATCAGATTATCTGCCAGATTTTTAGCATCGGGATAAATAATTGTCAGCGGTTTATCAGTTAGCTCTATTAAATCCCAGGCCACATCAGGAACTTCATCCACATACGCCGGAAGTTTTGCCGGATTATCGATCAAAACAAGCATTGCTTTTGTATCTACCCGTTTCTTGATTTCAAAAATCCGTTTTACCGCATCTTTATTCGTTGCATCGCATCCAATTCCCCACACTGTATCGGTCGGATACAGAATTACACCTCCCGAACGAAGCACTTCGACCGTCTTTTTAATTTCTTCCTGCATCTTTAATCACTTACTTCATTCCTTAAAAATAAGTTAACGTAAGAAAATGAATTTTATTTCTTTTACTTCCAATAAACTTTAGTGCAAAGATAGGTATTTAAGAATAAAGTTGATTCAGCGAACTGCGAGTTACATTCCCCAAAAGCAATCTTGTTTGTTCAAAAACTTTTCTATACCTTTACAGCACTGAAGAAACAAGGAATTGTGAGAAGTTGAATCAAGATTAAGTACTTGAAGAATAAGAGATTTGTTTTTTCAGTAAGGAGGATTAAAATCCCCGGTGCAGTAGAAAAATAGAACACGATGATAAATACATGGATTTACAGAACGCTTACAGAACAACAAATTGAGATACAGAATAGATTAGCCGAAGAATTAAGTATTAGCCCCGTACTCGCCCAATTGTTAGTTCAACGGGACATCGTTACTTTTGATGATGCCCGTAGTTTTTTCAGACCTGATTTAGGTGATTTGCATGATCCGTTTTTAATGGCCGATATGCAAAATGCCGTGAACAGACTTACCAAAGCCATGCAAACGAATGAGAAAATTCTCATTTATGGCGATTATGATGTTGATGGAACTACCTCGGTAGCATTGGTTTATAAGTTCCTGAAACAATTTTACTCCAACATCGATTTTTATATCCCCGATCGTTATAATGAAGGGTATGGGATTTCCATTCTGGGAATTGATTTTGCTGCTGCCAACGATTTTAAACTCATTATTGCACTCGATTGTGGTATAAAAGCCATAGAAAAAGTGAAATATGCAACAAGTGTTGACGTTGATTTTATTATTTGCGATCACCACACACCCGATGCCACGTTACCGCCGGCTGTTGCCGTGCTGGATCCTAAACGACTTGATTGTACCTATCCGTACAAACATCTTTCGGGCTGTGGCGTTGGGTTCAAGCTGATGCAGGCTTTTGCCATCACAAACAATATCGATTTTTCGCAACTTACTCCCCTACTCGATTTGCTCGCGTTAAGCATTGCCTCGGATATTGTACCTATTACCGGCGAAAACCGCATTCTGGCATTTTTCGGATTAAAGCAAATCAACAGCAATGCCAGCATAGGTTTAAAAGGAATCCTTGAAGTTTGCGGATTAACCGACAAGGAAATCACTATCAGCGATATCGTTTTTAAAATCGGTCCACGCATCAATGCATCGGGACGGATGAAACTGGCTTCGGAAGCCGTGGAGTTATTGGTTTCGTCAAGCCATGCTTTTGCCAAAGAAAAAAGCGATACTATAAATGAATATAATAACGACCGCAAAGATCTCGACAAAAATATCACAGATGAGGCAATTGCACTCATTGGAGCCGACAAACGGTACGCCCAACGCAGATCAATCGTTGTTCATAAACCCGATTGGCACAAAGGCGTCATCGGCATAGTTGCTTCGCGATTATCGGAAGAATTTTATAAGCCGAGCATTGTTTTGACAAACTCAAACGGATTTTCGTCCGGTTCAGCGCGTTCGGTTTCCGGTTTTGATATTTATAAAGCGATTGACTCCTGCCGTGATTTGCTCGAAACTTTCGGAGGACACATGTATGCTGCCGGATTATCGATGAAAGAAGAAAACATTCAGATTTTCACTGAACGATTTGAACAGTATGTTGCCGAGAATATTCTGGAGGAACAAACCTATCCTCAAATTGAAATTGATTCTATTCTTCAGTTTAAAGATATTACTCCGAAATTTTTCCGTGTATTGAAACAGTTCGGACCTTTTGGCCCTGGAAATATGAAACCAATCTTCGTTTCCAAAAAAGTGCTTGATTATGGCACAAGCCGGTTGGTAGGAAAAGAACAGGAACATTTAAAACTGGAACTGGTCGATTCAAGCTCCGAAAACGTGATAAACGGCATTGCTTTCCGAATGCATGAATATAACGACCACCTGAAAGCACTGAACCCACTGGATATTTGCTACACCCTCGAAGAAAACTCATTTAATGGAAATACATCCATTCAACTAATGATACGGGATATAAAAATTGATAAGAATTAAAAAAACGGGAAATACACAAGCAATTGTATATTTCCCGTCTTTACTTTCCTCTTGCAAGTAAAGCCAGATATTTCAAACTCACGAAGTAATTTTTTATTGATTATCAACCATTTATGGAAAGCCACCCGCATTTGGATAACTTCCCTAACATATAGTACTTTTGTTTTACCACAAACATAAAAACTATATGGGCAAAAATACAGAAATAAATTTAGTCGGACTGCCAGGGCACCTAAAAGCGAATAGCGAGCCCCACACCATCTGCATGAATGTTCAGGTTTAAATCTATGGATGTGGAGTTAATGATTTTTGAATTGTGTGCTAATACTGCTTTTTTAATTTTACTATTGCCCACCCCTTTAAGTATCATCCCTGTTATCGAAAAGCCTATAAAACCACTTAAAACCATATAGTAATTGGGTGCACCCGCTTTGTATTGAAGGTACCACAGAAGAATAAATCCATAACTTGTCCAATCGAAAAATTCGCCCCATCCTTTTGTCATTTTACCTGAGTTATACAAACTCAAAGCTTCGGGATTTCTCGCAAACATGTCTCTGACTTTATACGGTTCCAGTGTATGTTGATCCTCATACACTTCTCCCCTACTAGACGTCAGCAAAGGCGGAACATCCATTTTGGGTGCAGGTGTCTGAGGTTTGGGCTGGACTGCCGGTGATGCAACAGGTTCTGGTTTTTGAATCTGGGGTTGAGTCTGTGGCTGAGGTTGGACTTGTACCGGCTCAGTAAACACATCTTTCGATCCATTTTCATACTTAATCATGAAAACCTGCGATTTTTCTACTGTATATACCGGTCCTGTTGGGTTTTCAAATTTTTTATACTTGACAACCTGCAAGTCTACTTCACTTACGATTGCCTTTAATTCGTCACCATTTTTAAGAACGATGACATCCTGTGAATAAACGCACGATAGAAATCCGCCTACTGCAATTAGCATGCTAATTATTAGAAGTTTAGTTTTCATTACTTTATATTTTAGGGTTAATGAGAAAGTATGTTATTTCACCTTTAAAAGTGACTCATTTTTCGTTATAATCGTTTGATACAGCGAACTGAACCTCCGCCATTCTTGCTGCCGCCATCCCGCATATTCATTACTTTACCTGAGTTCCAGTCCAGAATGCGACCCCAAACCAGATTGGGATTTTTATCGGGCAAAGCTACCCATAATCCAAAAAGGCCTTTCATAGCAAATTTTCCATTGTCGTAACGGCCGCCGGCAGGCAAGGCTGTGAATCCGCTTTCGTTGGTGGCAGCCTTATTCGGCCCCGACCAATGAGCGGTTCCGACTTCTTTCAGTTTTCCTCCTGCAACATTCTCACCACCCAAATAATCAATCAACGTTTGCCAATCAGCATCGGTGGCAACTTCCCAGCCTTCGGGGGCTACCTTGCGCTGGTCGGTTACAGCCCACCAATTATAAATACAGCCATAAGTAGCCACATCTTGAGGAATATTGTTATAATAACACAATGCACCTGTCTTTTGTGAACTCCAGTTATCTGCTGCAACTAGTATTGGGTCTCCATTCCGGTAACGGGTTGTGCGAAGATTCTCGACCATCCACACTTGCGAGCCAATGTTTACTGTATTGTACACATTGCCATCAACATCAGTAACGGTAGGATTCGATGGGGCTAAAATTGGTTGAGGTTGTGGTTGTGGTTGAGGTTGTGCCACTGGTTGTTGAGTTTGGACAGGAGTTTCCCGAACCTGCGTCTTTGGTGCCGTTGATTCAGTGAATACGTCTTTAGTACCATTCTCATATTTAATCATGAATATTTTCGCTTTTTCAAGCGTGTAAAGCGGTCCGTTGAGGTTTTCAGCTTTTTTATACTTAACTACGTCGAGCCCAATCTCGCTCACAACCGCTTTTACTTCATCTCCGGTTTTGAGTATAATCACATCCTGGGCAAAAACACCGACACCCATTCCACCAAGCAGAAAGAGCAGGCAAACTACGAATTGTTTTATTTTCATCGGGAGGCCGTCAGTGTTTATAGTGCTGACTCCGCACATTTAAAAAAAAGTGAATTATATTGTCTCTCTCTATTATTTTTAGGCGCATTTTCGGCAACTGTGGTTTCCACTTGGTACAATGTGTTGAATTAGAGGTTATTCGGATGATGCAGCAAACAAGAAATGCTACCTAATAAAAAACAATCAAGAATAAGGGAAGTAAGAGATAAAGAAGGTGGAATGCCATAGCCGTCAAGCTAAAAGCAGTAAGTATTTCTTTTTTAGAAGCTTACTTATCTATGTGACAATAAAATAAACTTTTTTTAACCCTATTTCGAGAACTAGGGCTATTGAATTTATTTTTCATGACTTCAAAGAACTT
>JBBQMQ010000267.1:0-6155 GCA_038329115.1 Bacteroidales bacterium | reverse complement strand
TCGAAATCTAAATCAAATTGCTGCCTGAGTTTTTCAGCAGACCCTAAATAAATAATTAATCCGACAGGTTTTCTTTCTGTCAGGAGTAAAGATAACCTTAGTTTTCTTCTAAAATTGTATTCGAAAACTTGTTTTATAATTTTTTAAAACACAATGACTTATAATAAATCAATTTATCATTTCTACACAAAAGATATTAAACTTTGGGTTCAATCACCTTGATAACTATCTTTTTAACGTCTGTTCAAATTTTCATTTGTTTAATTCAATCCTAAATCGTAAATTTGTAAATCATAAAACAGATTCTATGAATTCATTTCTGTACCGCATTGCCGAAACTTATTATTCTGAGTACAAAGAATCTGTGAGCGATTTTACATTTGTCTTTCCCAATCGGCGTGCCGGGTTATTTTTTCAGCGATATTTATCGGAGATTGCAACAAAACCAATATTCTCTCCCGAAATACTAACTATTAATGATTGTTTTACTTCTGCTTCGCAATGGCAAACTGCTGATCGTTTGAGTAATCTGTTCAGGTTGTACAGGATTTACAGCGAACTGAGCGGAAGTGACGAAACATTTGATTCATTTGTGTTTTGGGGCGAAATGCTGTTGTCCGATTTCGATGATGTGGATAAATACCTTGTTGATGCCCGTCAATTGTTTACCAACATTACAGAACTTAAGCAAATTGACCAATTGTTCAATATCTTTTCTGAAAAACAAGTAGAAGCCATTCGTCAGTTTTGGAGTAACTTTATACCGGTAACCGAAGGCAAAACTTCGGAAGACTTTGTAGCTACCTGGAAAATTCTTTTACCGGTTTATGAACAGTTCAGGGCAGAACTGATAGCTGAAAATACGGCTACCGAAGGCATGATTTGCCGCGATGTGGCTGACCGTCTGAAGGCAAAAGAAGATATTCCCGAATTCGCAGGGAAACAATTTGTATTCGTCGGTTTTAATGCACTCAATCCATGCGAACGAACCTTGATGACTGAACTTCAAAAACGCCAACAAGCCGATTTTTATTGGGATTACGATGCTGCCGAACTTCGTGATCCGGACAATCAGGCATCGCTATTTTATGCGGAGAATATTCATATTTTCCCATCTAAATATCAGTTGGAGTCTAACGTAGAATTGTTACAGGATAAAGAAATTGAACTTATGGCTGTTCCATCAGCTGTTGGACAAACAAAACAAGTCTATTCAATTCTCAATCAACTATATCCAACTACTGACGACAGTCAACCAATTAACCAATTAACAAGTCAACCAACTACCAACTGGATAAAAACCGCCGTGGTTCTTCCCGATGAAAGTTTGCTCGTTCCCCTACTCCATTCATTTCCGGTTCAGATTGGCAAAGTGAATGTAACCATGGGATTTCCTTTGAAATCAACACCGGTTTCGGGATTAATTGAACATATATTTGAGCTGCAAAAACGAATGCGCATTTCAGGTAATCGGGTTTCTTTTTATCATCAGACTGTTTCCAATATTCTCAATCATCAATATATTTCATTGCTTTGCAAAGATGAAGCAAACCGCCTAACGCATCAATTGAGGGAGAATAACTGGATTTATGTAGATGGCGAAGAATTAAATAAAATGGAATTGCTGGCTGCTATTTTCATTCCTCAAACCGACACACAAACGTTTTTACCTTATTTGCTTCATATACTTCGTAGTCTGCAAAACGGTTGGCAAAATGCATCGGATGAAACTCACAATTATCAACTGGAACGGGACTTTCTGTATCAGTATTATATCACCATAAACCGCATGGCTGATATTTTAAAAGCCAAACCGATACAGGTAGGCATGAATATGGACACGTTAATCCGCCTCATACGCCAAATTACGGCTGGTATAACCATTCCGTTTGTTGGTGAACCGCTTGATGGACTTCAGGTTATGGGCGTTCTTGAAACACGTGGTCTGGATTTTGAAAATCTGATTATCACGTCATTCAACGAAGGTGTTTATCCACAAAAAGGCAGTACCAATAGTTTTATTCCGTATAACTTACGTCGTGGTTTCGCATTGCCAACCACCGAACATCAGGATGCCATTACCGCCTATAATTTTTACAGATTAATTCACCGGGCTAAACGCATTTTCTTTCTGTACGATTCACGAACTGAAGGCATGCAAACGGGGGAAGTCAGCCGGTTTATGCATCAATTACATTATCATTACGGAGTCAACGTTCAGAAAAAAACAGTGTCTTTTGATATTGGTTTTGGCAATGCGCAGCCTATTCAGATTGAAAAAACGCCTGCAGTAATGGATAAATTGCTTCGGTTTACTTCAGCGGAGGAATTTAGCCCGTCTCTCTCTGCAAGTTCAATAAATACGTATATCGATTGTCCATTGCAGTTTTACCTCACAAAGGTAGAAGTTGTGGAGCAAGCTGACGAAGTATTGGAAACAGTAGAAGCCAGCATGTTTGGCAGCTTGTTTCATAAAGTCATGGAAAATTTGTATTTGCCGTTTAAAGATCAGCTTTTGCAATCCGATGACTTTGATCAGCTGATTAAAAGCACGTTGAAAATTGACAATGAAATTCTGCGGGCTTTCAATAGCGAGTATTTTAAACGAAAAACAGGAAATCTGATTCCACTCGAAGGAAACAATTTACTTATTGCCAGCGTACTCCGGAAATATATTTTACAGGTACTTCAGCTGGATAAAAAACATGCTCCATTCCGTTATATTAGCTCCGAAGAGCGATGCAACATTCAATATCCTATTCAAAACGGCAACATCAATGTGAATTTAAAAGGTTTTATCGACCGTATTGACGAGAAAGAAGGCCGGTTACGCATTCTCGACTATAAAACCGGAAGCGGAAAACTAGATTTCAAGAACCTCGAGGAAGTATTTGAGCACAATAAAGACAATCGTCCAAAGTTTGTGTTGCAAACCTTTTTGTACGGCATTTTCTACAAAGAAAAGGCACAAGGAAAAGCCATAACACCCGGTATTTATTATATTCGCGATGTATTTAAAGATGAATTTGACACCGAATTGAATGACAGGGAATTAAAAGAAAAAGTAACCGACTTTGCCACCTACGAGGATAATTTTCGCACTCATTTGACGACTAGTTTGGAAGAGCTGTTTAACCCGGAAATTCCATTTTTGCAAACCGAGAATCTAAAGATTTGTCAGTATTGTCCGTATATAGGCGTTTGTAACCGGTAAAAATAAAAAGAGATTATTTTATACCTTCATCAGATTTTCTGTCCCAAATAACGGAATTCCATACCTTTTAAATAGTTTTTTAAACTTATCCGTTGGTAGTAGTAATTTAGTTTACTTACTTTGCACAAGATTAATTCCAATTGCATCTGATGAAAAAATATTTTGCTTTTTGTGTTCTAAGTTTATTTTTATGTCTAACCATTCAGGCTCAGGATTCCCTTTTTCTCAAAAAAAAATTTATATATAAAGGCGATACACTCCGTTATCGGGTTCTTTTTCCCGACAATTACTCAAAAAATAAAAAATATCCGCTTGTCATTTTCCTTCATGGCTCGGGCGAATGTGGAAATGATAATAAAAAACAACTTGTACATGGCGCATCATTGTTCGAAGATCAAAAAAACAGAACCGATTTCCCTGCTATCGTACTTTTTCCACAATGCCCGGCAATCGACTCATGGGTGAATTATAAAGATATCAGTTCAAATACTTTTGAATTTATCGATAGCAAAAAACCAACTAAAGCGTTGGGAATGACAAAAAAACTTATTGACTTTTATCAAAAAAACGAAGCTGTAGATACGAAAAGAATTTATGTCTCGGGTCTTTCTTTGGGTGGAATGGCTACTTACGATTTGATATGTCGGTATCCAAAAACCTTTGCGGCGGCCATTCCAATGTGTGGTGCTGTTGAGGTAGTTAGATTAAAAAAGGTGCTTAGAATGCCTGTTCGGATATATCATGGTGCAAATGACGATGCGGTCTCAGTGGAGTATGCACGCAATGCATATATCGAATTGAAAGCAAGGGATCCGAAAAATGTAGAATATATCGAATTTCCAGGTATTGGACACAATTGTTGGAGCATTGCATTCAGCCAGCCCGATTTTTTAGCATGGTTGTTTTCAAAACATAAATAGTATTTAAAATCAGTATCTTAACACGGTTTTAATACAACTAAACAAGAAAAATAAGCACAAAAAATCAAAAAAAATAATTGATAAAACACTATTTCAATCAAAATTAATTACATTTGTACGTCAATTTTAAATTAAAACCTAATGGCAAAAATAAAGGGAGCGGTTGTAATCAACATCGAACGTTGTAAAGGCTGCAATTTATGCGTAGTAGCTTGTCCATCTAATGTATTAGCATTAAATAATGAAGCAAACTCTAAAGGTTACAATTATAGTACAATGGCTGATCCCGATTCATGTGTGGGATGTGCTGCATGTGCCTATGTATGCCCCGATGCTTGCATTACAGTATATAAAGTGAGAGTCTGAAAATTACAGGCACTTACAATTTGTAACTGAAACCAAAAAAAATCAACGATTCAAACAAGAAAATATGGAAGAAGTAAGACTAATGAAAGGAAATGAAGCAATAGCTCATGCTGCTGTTCGTTGTGGCTGTGATGGTTATTTTGGCTATCCTATCACTCCTCAGTCCGAAATAATGGAAACCCTGATGGAACTCGAACCATGGAATTCAACGGGAATGGTTGTTTTGCAAGCTGAAAGTGAAACATCATCAATTAATATGGTTTACGGTGCTGCCGGATGCGGCAAAAAATCCATGACAAGTTCTTCAAGTCCGGGCGTAAGTTTGATGCAGGAAGGTATCTCCTATATTGCATGCGGTGAATTGCCATGTGTTATTGTAAATGTAATGCGTGGTGGTCCCGGTTTAGGAACCATTCAACCAAGTCAGGCTGATTATTATCAATCGGTAAAAGGTGGTGGACATGGTGATTATAAATTAATTACGCTTGCTCCGGCTTCAGTTCAGGAAATGGCTGACCATACAGTATTGGCTTTCGACTTAGCTTTCAAATATCTTACGCCGGTTTTGATTTTAGCCGATGGAGTTATCGGTCAAATGATGGAAAAAGTGGTTCTTCCGCCTTTCCAACCCCGCATATCGGAACAGGAAATAAATGAAAAATATCCCTGGGCAACATTAGGAAAACCTTCTACACGTAAACCTAATGTTATCACAACATTATCGCTTGAAGCCGAAGAAATGGAAACTATCAATCTTCGTTTACAGCGTAAATACCGCAAAATTGAAGAAAATGAAGTTCTGGTTGAAGAATTTTCGTGTGAAGATGCAGACTATCTGGTTGTAGCTTTTGGAACAAGCGCTCGTGTTTGCCAAAAAGCTGTCGAGATGGCTCGTGCCGAAGGCATCAAAGCAGGATTGCTACGCCCGATAACACTTTTTCCTTTTCCAACCAACGAAATCAGCAAATATGCGGATAAAGTGAAAGGAATGATTACAGTGGAAATGAGTGCAGGTCAAATGGTTGACGATGTCAGATTAGCCGTAAACGGTCGTGTTCCTGTTGAATTTTATGGTCGCATGGGAGGAATTGTACCTTCGCCTGATGAAGTTTTAAAAGCTTTGAAAGATAAATTAATTAAATAATATCGTTATTCTATTAGCTAATACAGTGATTTTACATAAATTCGACTGTTAACTGATGACTGATAACTTATAACTGAAATATTATGACAACAAACGAAATAATCAGACCTGAAAATTTAGTTTATATCAAGCCAAAAGTATTAAACGACACGCCTATGCACTATTGTCCGGGCTGCAGTCATGGAGTGGTGCATAAAGTGATTGCCGAAATCATTGAAGAAATGGATTTTCAGGAAAAAACAATCGGTATTGCACCGGTTGGTTGTGCAGTATTTGCTTATAAATATCTTGATATCGATTGGCAACAGGCAGCTCATGGTCGCGCACCAGCTGTGGCAACAGCCGTTAAACGTCTTCTTCCCGATCGGTTGGTCTTCACTTATCAGGGCGATGGTGATTTAGCTGCAATCGGAACTGCAGAAACTATACACGCAGCCAATCGAGGAGAAAATATTGCTATTATTTTTATAAATAATGGGATTTATGGAATGACCGGCGGTCAAATGGCTCC
>JBBQMQ010000266.1:0-6167 GCA_038329115.1 Bacteroidales bacterium | reverse complement strand
ACTCAAAGTGATTCCAGCGGGAGCAGTCCAAAGATAAGTCAGGGCATCGCTGTCGGCATCGGAAGAAGCTGTTCCGTCAAGTGTGACCGTGCTGTTTTCGTTAACGGATTGATCGGCACCTGCATTGGCAATGGGCGCTTTATTTACTTTTTTGATATTCACATTAACAGAAACGCTTGAAGTACACCCTATGGAATTTATTGCGGTAGCTGTGTAGATTATGCTAGAATCTGGCTTTGCATAAATAATGAAAGCATCGCTTCCTTTATAGGCTATAGTGGCGGCAGCATCTGTATGTAAGTTGGTTATTGGATTCCATATCATTTTAGCTTGTTGATTTCCTTTTATAGATACATTATCAATTAACCACCCATAAAAGTTACTACTACCATCCGTTGTAATTCTAAATCTAATTTTGAACTGTGAAGATGATAAAGCTGTAGTAGGAATATTGATAGTTTCTAACTTCCATAGACTTGTTGCAGGAGCAATTCCGGGGGTTGAAGAGCTTGAAGTAAATTGAGCACTCCAATCAGTATAACTTGATTTATCAAAACTAACTACTGAATTTTTCAATATGGCTGAACCTGAATAGCTTGATAGAGGGAAGGATGTCCAAGAAGTGCCGCCATTAGTTGAATATTGAACATTACCATAATCATAACCTGCTTCTGTAGCACAGATTTGACTAAAAGATAGAACAGCTGATGTAACACCTGTTAAATCGATAGAATTTGTCATCGTAAAATAAATATTTGCATTAGTTGAATTAGTCTTAAATAAATAAGAACTGCCACCTTCACTAAAATAAGTTGTATTTTGATTAGCTGTAGGAGTTCCTGCTGTAAAACCTTTTGAAAATGAACTGGTAGTATCATTGAATAATTCACTCATTTTTGTTAAATTTACTATTCCTCCACTTGCAACTAAAGATTGAATGCCACCTTGAGTTAATGTTGCATTTGTAGGCGTAATGATAACACCAGAAGGCGTTGGATTTAATGTAATATTTGTTGATGCGGCCGAGCTTGAGCAGCCATCAACAGTTGCTGTTACAGTATATGTCCCTGTCATTGCTATTATAGCATTACTGCTTACAGTAGGATTTTGTAAGGTTGAAGAGAACCCATTTGGGCCTAACCATGAATATGATGCTCCTGAAATAGTTGATGTATTAAGCGAAAGCGGAGAACCTAAACATATCGGTCCATTATTACCTACGGTGGGTATTGAAGGCGTTGATTTTATTAATAATGTAGCTACTCTGATGATCATATTACTACATGGATTTGTGATTTGACATGTATATTTACCACTATCAATTAAGGCAACATTTGTAAGTGTATAAACACCGCTTTTTGCATTCGGAATATTAATCCCGTCTTTCTTCCACTGATATGATGGAGCAGATCCGGTAACAGATACTCTAAAAGTCACATTTTCGCCAACACATGTAATAGTTGAATCTGGATTATTAGTAATAGAAAGATTAATGCAAGGTTCTCCCTCAGTATTGGTATAAGCTATTATCCCATTATTGCCAACTACCCAGCCATTATTTGAACCAGAAAAACAAACTGAATTTAAATCAGTTTTTATACCACTTGGCAAGTTAATCCAATCAGTACCACTATTCACTGTTTTTAAAATTATCCCTCCAGTACCAACTGTATAACCGGTGTTATTATCAGTAAAAAAAATTGACTTTAAATCATTTGTTGTTCCACTGACTAATCTATTCCAAATATTACTTGAAAAATCTAATTTATAAATAAAGCCACTGTTACCGCACGAAAATCCATTTTCCGTGTTTGCGAAATGAACTCCATTAAAACCATTTGAATAAGGAGTTGTAGTACATCCATACCATTTACCACCACTGTAAGATGTGTCAGTATATATCATGGTACTGTACCAACCAGCAGCAAAACCAACAGTTGGATATGGAAAGTATAAAGAACTAATTGGATAATTACCACCACTTCCTATAGTTACTGATGACCAGTTTGTACCACCATTTGTAGTATTTAAAATTTTACCAGCACTACCTACCCATCCATTATTCGCATCTACAAAATAAACAGAATATAAATTAGTTGTAGTTCCGCTATTTTTTGACGTCCAGTTAGAGCCACCATCTATTGTTTTAAGTATTTTTCCACTATAACTAACTGCCCAACCAGTATCTACATTTAGAAAAAACACACCTGTTATATTATTAGTAATACTGCTGTTCTGTAAAATCCAGTTAACCCCACCATCTATTGTTTTTAATATTACACCACCATCACCCCCTATATATCCGATATTTGAATTAACAAAAAAAACAGAATTTAAATTATTCATAGTTCCACTTATTTGCTCTATCCAAATATCATTTTTAGTTGAAAACGAAAAGTCACTACCATAAAAAGTACCGTTAGCATTATCAACCCTAATTCTATAATGATAAACGGTATTAGGTAATAACCCTGATAAATTTGCATCTACTAGGATGTTTGAATTTCCATTAATAGGGCTTTGTGTTGCAACCATTGTATTTCCGTAACTTTTTGTTGAACCATATTCAAAACTAACAGTTGAAGTTAAACCATTTGTTTGAACAATACCGTGTAATATTGCGTTTGTAAATCCAATATTTGTTGCTGCTGATGTAAATGTTCCATTTGCAGGATAAATTTTTATAATTGCTCCTTGTGAATTGGAAAAATTTGAACCTCCTGGATTTAAACTTGTCAAAAAGAAATACCCATCGTAAGCACCGCCCCAACCCCAATTAAAATGAAAATAATTCATATTTTGATATCCATCACATACAAAAGCGTGTCCTCCACTTCCTTCACCTCGATACCAGATTGGTCGTAATGAATCTAATTCTGTTTTTAAAACAGTTTCCCAAGCAGTTGATGAATAATTACTTTTATTAATGTATTGAGCATTAGAAGAATAATTGAAGTAATTTATTAGTGCTAATTTAGGATCATAAGCTGTTGATGCACTTGGACCGTAATCCATATCAACTGCAACACCAACGTGAAATAATAGAGTCGCAATATCCAAATTATCAGCACTAATACTATTTGGCATATTTGACCAATTATAGGTCGTAGCTCCAAAATTTGTAGTCAATGTTCCATATGGTGGATTAGAGTAAGAGTGAGAACCTTTTCCTTGAATTGGGTACGACCAATATTTCATTATTTGAGCGGTAGCAGTTGCAACGCAACCAGTCCATACATGACCACATTGTCCGTTCACATCAGATGGGCACGATTCATTATAAAAACATCCCTGGTTCCAGGTAGTTTTTAGCAAGGGATCTACACTTGTTTCAGCTGACTTAAGGAAAATATTCTCTAATATTTCATCCCATTTTGAATTTACCTTTGCTGATTTAAGTGTTGCGCTATTCAGGGTATCAATCTGTTGTGCATAGCCATCAAACCAGTATTTCACCTCCGGGTTATCGATTGAATATGGAACCGCACCTTCAAACCCATAACCCAAAACAGGCTCAAACTGATTGTTTGAAGCAACCAGTACAAAGCCACCCTTGTTGAATGAAAAAATATAAAAACTAGTGGCATCTTCATACTTATATTCCACAATTTTGGAAATAGTTGCCAATTGTTTTTCAGATGGGGCAAAATGACGATACCAATTGATTGCTACCTTTTGGGCGATTTCAACGGTCACATTTTGTGAAAATCCATTCAGGAATAAACCGAGCAGAATAATCGTGGTTAATAGTCTTTTCATGTTTATAACAATTAAAGATTAGAATTTCCGAATTAAACAATTATTTCTGATTTTTATAAATAATTTTCGTAATAAATTGATTTGTATGACAGAAATAAATGCCCGGTACCATCCTGACTCCCAGCTCATTCTTTCCATCCCAAACCAATGTGGTCTTATCTTCCGATTTTCCTTTGAATAGTTTCCGTACCAATTTACCATTTACATCAAAAATGCCAACTTCCACTTTTTGAGGTTCAGCAAGCTGTATCTCAATGTTTACCTGTTCGCTAAATGGATTGGGGTAACATTTTACCGATGACTGGCTGGCCAATTCTTCAAATCCGGTTGTTTGTGCGAAACTTACCTGTGCAAACAGTGATTCACCTTTGGTAAAGATGCTGGAGCTGTTGTTCAGCAATTCAGGAGTTAGCAAATATTCACGGTTGTCTCTGAACAGTTTCAAGGTAACCGGATGACCCGAAGTAAATCCGTTCACTTTGTTTTCAAGTTCATCATTAGCTGAAGCCGACAGGCTGATTTGGTCATTCAGCAGTTGATCCATTCCGATCGTCGCTGACCCAACACATAAATTACCATCGAATATACCGATTTCATCTCCTTCTTTCATTCCACTTTGTGCGAGTTCCAACAGGTTGATGTTGATATGGTCAGTTCCATTGCCTTTAAATGACGGTATGTAATGATTCGAAGCCAACAGTTCAGGTAAAACTACCGCCGATTTGGTACCGCTGGCTGGAATATTTAATGTGCAGGCAGTGGTTACATTAACTTTGTACCCTTTTCCCGGATTCAGATTCCCAATGTTATTTTTCCATCCGCCAAAAGAGCCAAAGTTTTCAATGGCTTTGCCTGATTCGTCCATCACTTTTTTGAGTTTTCCGGCATCAATGAGAGCTTGAAAAATCGGTAGTGCATTCTGTACTGAAGCGGCGGGGTAGGAGATGATGTTCCATCCGGCTGCAAGGGTAATATCCATCGGCAATTGTACCGGAATACCTTGCATGTTCAGGATACATGAAGCTGTAACATTCACTTTGTAACCTTTGCTGGCATTGAGGTTACCGATGTTGTTTTTCCATCCGCCAAAAGTGCCAAAATCTTCAAAGGCTTTGCCCGATTCGTCCATCACCTTTTTTAGTTTTCCTGCATCAATCAATGGTTGGAAAATTGCTTTTAAGTCAAGGTTACCCGGAATTACATTCGCCGATATAAGATTCCAGCCTATGTTCAGGGATAAATTCTGAGTAACCTGAGAGATTAAAATGAATCCGTTCGTGGCCGAATACAAAACGTTTTCAGATTGTATGTTGCTGATCAACGCATTGCTGAATTCAAGCGGAAAAATTCCGGCAGTAGCATTCAAATCACATGTAAAAGGAATATTCAAAACCGCCCCGGTGTTTCCTGTAAAAGCTCCTTGTCCCACACTGTAAACAAGTATTCTTAAAGCGTTTGCTGACAATGCAATGGCAGCTACAGCATGATCCAGTTTCCGGGCAGTAAGTGCCACAGCATTCAAATCAGGAGTCAATCCTGCCGGGTATTTCAGGTCAAACTGAAAGGCGACAAAAGGTTCTTCATTTTCTATTTCAACAGCCACATTTTTGGTTTCTCCGATGGTGATAGTCTGGGCTTTTATCAGCAAATAATTGGGGACAAAAGCCTTCCCGGATAACTGGATATTGAATGGATTTTCGTCTGGGTCATTGCTTACAATTTTCAATGTTGCAGTTTCTGAACTCTTTGTTGCCTTTTTAAATTTCAAAGGCAAATCTAAATAGCTATTTGGCTGAATCGTGACCGGAAGAACCTGACTACTTGAGAAATAATCGTTCGGAAACATCAACTGGGTGATGGTTAGCGGTTCCTGACCGTAATTATTAATTCGGAGGCTTCTATTGCTTTCCGATAAAATGGATACATCACCGAAATTTAGTGTGGTTGGAGCATCAATGTCAGGAGAAGTAATTTGAAGTGAGCTACCAAAAGATGCTGAAACAATATTTTCTCCTGAAGTATTGGCAATAATCACATTGCTGATGCCAACTGAATACCAACCTGCAACTCCATTGAGGGCAAAATTCAAGCTAAGGACTTTTCCGTTCGTTCCACTGAAATTTTTGTTTCCAGCAGAAAAAGCCAGCACACGCAAGGTGTTTGCATTCAGCTTGTTTACGCTAATTGTGTGATCCAGTGAACGGAACAGCAATGCCGTTCCTTCAGAATAAGTCATCGGAGCGGGCAGGTTCAAATCGAACTGAAATCCGGTAAATGCTTCCATGTTGTTTAAAGTAAAATCCAGATTTCCGGTGGATGAAGATGCCCCGATGATGTTTCCGGTATGGATCTCGTTTACAGCAAAAGCAACTGCTTTTAAAGCAATTGTAGAAACCGGCTGATCGGGA
>JBBQMQ010000265.1:0-6180 GCA_038329115.1 Bacteroidales bacterium | reverse complement strand
AGCTAAATTCCAATGACATTATACAATTAGTGGAACTTTGGAAAACATCGGTGGTTAAGTTGGATCAGTTGATTTACAGCGATGCCAAGAAAGAATTTGATCTGAATTCAAAAACAGGTTTTGGAGTTGATGGAAACGAAGAACAAAAGCATCAGGATTTTGAATCGGTGCGGGGAAGTTTTGAAAATAACACCTTTGTTCTCGAAGTTCTTAATCATATAAAAATAAAAACAGATTTAGGTAATGAACTCATTGCCAGAATATCAAAAATTAAATAAAAAAACAGCACATGAACAATTTTGATTTCCATAGTCCTACATTTTTCGCATTCGGAAAAGATCGTGAAAACGAATCCGGAAAATTGGTTAAACGTTTTGGCGGAAGCAATGTATTAATCCATTTTGGCGGCAATTCAGCCATTAAAAGCGGGTTACTCGACCGTGTAAAAGCCTCGTTAGCAGCCGAAAACATCACATTTACAGAACTGGGTGGTGCTCAGCCCAATCCGCGTAGTGGCTTGGTTTATCAAGGGATTGAAATTTGCAAACAAAAAAACATCGATTTTGTATTGGCTGTTGGTGGCGGAAGTGTTATCGACTCTGCCAAAGCTATTGCTTTAGGTTCGTTGTACGACGGTGATTTCTGGGATTTTTTCAAAGGAAAACGGATTGAAAAAGCTTTGCCGGTGGCCACCATTCTGACCATTTCTGCCGCCGGAAGTGAAGGTTCGATGGGAACGGTTATTACTCACGAAAACGGCATGTTGAAACGTGCTGCCAATGGCGATCCATTGCGCCCGGTTTTCTCTATCCTGAATCCGGAACTGACCACTACACTTCCTGGTTATCAGATTGCCTGTGGCGTTACCGATATGATGGCTCACGTAATGGAGCGTTATTTTACTAATTCCCAACATGTTGAAATTTCCGATCGGTTGAGTGAAGGTATTCTTCTGGCAATAATTAATGAAGCCCCAAAAGCTCTGGCTGACAAAAATTACGAATCGATGGCAAACCTGATGTGGTCCGGAATGGTGGCGCATAACGACACAAGCGGCGTGGGGCGGGAAAGTGACTGGTCGACCCATAATATAGAACACGAACTTTCGGCATTGTACGATGTGGCTCATGGTGCCGGTTTAGCAGTTATGTTTCCGGCTTGGATGAAATATGTAATGCATCATAACGTAATGCTTTTTGCACAATTTGCTGTACGGGTTTGGGGGTGCGAAATGGATTTCCAAAATCCGGAAAAAACCGCACTTCAGGGGATTCAACGTTACGAACAATTCATGACTTCAATCGGTATGCCGATTCGTTTCACTGAACTTGGTGCGAAAGCCGAAGACATTCCACTACTTGTGAAAACGCTTGGTTTGGGCAAAAATACAATGGGTAGTTTCGTAAAACTCACCGAAAAGGATGTAGAAGAAATTTATAAATTGGCGGTGTAAGTAAATTGATTATAATTCAATAATATCAAAATGGAAATTGCTAAACCTGAATTATTTGAAACGATAAAAGAAATTATCATTCAAGCAAGACAACGTGTTTATAGAATGGTAAATTCCAGTCTATTAGACACCTATTGGCAAATTGGGCATTTGATAGTAGTTCAAGAACAAGGTGGAAATCTCCGTGCTGATTATGGGAAAAATACATTAAAATTTCTTGCTCAACAACTTACTGAGGAATTTGGTAGAGGATTTGACTATACAAATCTTACCAATATGCGCAAGTTTTATTTTGCATTTCCAATTGTTGACACATTGCGTCAAGAATTGAGTTGGTCACATTATCGTTTACTTAGTCGGATTGATTCTGAAGAAAAAAGGCAGTATTACTTGAATGAAAGCATTACAAACAACTGGAATAGCCGCACTTTACAGCGTCAAATCAATTCACTTGCATTTGAGCGGGTTCTAATTCATCCAACTAATTCCAATGCTGAATTATCAGTTCAAAACGTAATCAAAGATCCTTATATCTTTGAGTTTTTGGGATTGCCATCCATCAACAAAAATAGTGAATACGATATTGAATCGGCAATTTTAGATCATATTCAGCAGTTCTTGCTCGAAATGGGAAAAGGATTTGCTTTCGTAGCCAGACAACAACATATTGTGACGGAAACTTCCGATTTCTTCATTGACCTGGTTTTTTACAATTATCTACTCAAATGTTTTATCATTATTGATTTGAAAACCGGACAGCTTTCACATCAGGACATTGGTCAACTAGATATGTATGTAAGAATGTATGATGATTTAAAATTAAGCAACGGTGACAACCCAAGCATCGGTGTACTTCTTTGCACAGATAAAGACGAAACAATTGTAAAATACTCTGTACTTTCCGATAAAAATAACCTATTTGCAAGCAAATATCTGCTTTATCTACCAAAAGAAGAAGATTTGAAACGAATTATCGACGAAGATCGGATGCGGTTTGATTTGGATGCAGAAATTGAAAACATCTAAAATATGCCAAGTAAACACCTTCATATCGAACCAAAAGCACTAAATCTCAGTATTAATCTTCCTGCCTCCAAAAGCATAAGCAACCGTGTGCTTATTTTGAATGCACTGGCTTATAGTCCGTATGAAATTCAAAATTTGTCGGATTGCGATGATACGCGGGTGACGGTAAAAGCGCTGGATTCTAATGACAGTACTTTTGATATTGGTGCAGCCGGAACAGCCATGCGATTTCTCACTGCTTTTTTAGCAAAAACGCTGGGAGAATGGGTGATTACCGGTAGCGAACGCATGAAAAATCGTCCGATAAAACTGCTGGTGGATGCATTGACTAGTTTGGGAGCGCGCGTTGAATATGTTGAAAAAGAAGGTTTTCCACCGCTTCGGATTTTTGGAAGCGCTTTGATGGGAGGCGAAATTTCGCTCAACGGTGGTGTAAGTAGTCAATACATTTCAGCGTTGATGATGATTGCACCTTATATGCAAAATGGACTGAAAATCATTCTCGAAGGAACTATAATTTCAATTCCATACATTGAAATGACCATGCGAATGATGAAAGATTTCGGAGTGGATGTTTTGTTTGAAAATAATTGCATTGATATAAAACCGCAAACTTACAAACCTATAAAATACAAAGTGGAATCCGACTGGTCGGCTGCTTCGTACTGGTATGAAATATTATCAATCGCCGGAAAAGGTCAGATTTTTCTGAACGGATTAAACCAAAACAGCTATCAGGGCGACAGCAAAACTGCAGAACTTTTTGAACAATTGGGTGTGAAAACACAATATCAATCGGAAGGCGCTCTGCTGACACCAACAGGAAATTACACCAAAAATTTTGAATATAATTTTGTGAATCAACCCGATTTGGCACAGACCTTTGCGGTGACGTGTTGCCTGAATAACATTCCTTTTCGTTTTAGCGGCGTGCAAAGTTTGAAGATAAAAGAAACGAATCGTATTGAAGCCTTGATAAACGAACTGGCAAAACTTGGCTTTGTTCTTTTTGAACCGGATGAAGGTGAATTGGCATGGAATGGCGAGCGCTGTGATTCTGCTAACGAAATAAGCATTGCAACTTACGAAGACCACCGAATGGCAATGGCTTTCGCCCCTGCTGCATTAGTAATTCCAATTGCAATTGAAGATTCCCAGGTTGTTAGTAAATCGTATCCGAACTTCTGGAAAGATTTAGAAAAAATGGAACAACCCCTAACCCCTAAAGGGGAATTTAGTTAGTCCAATTTTATTTAATTGTTTTGCTTTTCAAGAAAAAAGAAGAAGAAAGAATCAAAATTCCCCTTTAGGGGTTAGGGGTCATTTGTTTAACTGCTGTAACACTTCATACACAATCGGACAAGTATAGGCGTTCTTGATTGAAAGATTGTAAATCTGATAAAACCGTTTTCGATCGGTGTGCGGATATTCACGGCATGCTTTGGGGCGCGATTCATAAATAGCGCAATAATTATCATCGCCTAAAAAAGGGCATGGCATAGATTGAAACACCATATCGCCGTCTTCGTCAATTCGCAGATATTTTTCAATTACTGCTGAAGATTTCATTCGCAGCACCTTAGCCATTCTTTCCACATCCTTATCAGTGATTCGTGGCCCCAGAGTTCTGCAACAATTAGCACATTCTAAACAATCAATTCGTGCAGAAAGCTCATCGTGTAATTCATGAACTTCAACATCCATTCCTTCCAGTCTCTTTTTATTCTTTGAAAAAAAGCGTTTCCATTCAGGTTCAGATTTTGCTGCAAGAACATTTAAAAGTTTATAATCTAATTGTTTGTTCATGTGTATATTAAGCGATTTTTAGCAATTACAAAAGTACATAAATATATATTAGAAATGCTATTCTATGGTTTTTTAATCAAAAAAACCGTATCTTTGCAGCCGTTTTATTTACAAACAAATCAATTTATGAGTCAACTAAGTGATGTGTTGGGACAATATGATGCGCCCCAACAAGCTAAGGCAATGGGCGTTTATCCGTATTTTCGTCCCATTGAGTCCGATCAGGATACAGTTGTAACAATCGACGGAAAACGTGTTTTGATGTTTGGGTCAAACAGCTATTTGGGTTTAACCAATCACCCTCGTTTGAAAGAAGCAGCCATAAAAGCTGTTGAAAAATATGGTACAGGTTGTGCCGGATCACGCTTCTTGAATGGAACGCTGGACATTCATATTGAATTGGAAGAACGGCTTGCAAAGTTGGTTCACAAAGAAGCGGCATTGGTTTATGCAACAGGTTTTTCTGTAAATTCGGGTGTTGTACCATGTGTTACAGGTCGTGAAGATTACCTGATTTTTGACGAATATGACCATGCTTCTATTATTGAAGGTAAACGGTTGGCTTTTTCCAAACAGCTGAAATATCGTCACAATGACATGGATGAATTAGAAAGATTGCTTCAAAAATGCGAGTATAACAAGCTAAAATTAATTGTGGTTGACGGAGTCTTCAGTATGGAAGGCGATGTAGTTAAACTGCCGGAAATTGTAGCTCTTTCGAAAAAATACAATGCATCCATTTATGTAGACGAAGCGCATTCATTAGGAGTTTTTGGTAAAACAGGAGCAGGCGTTTGTGAACATTTTGGAGTGTCCAATGATGTAGATCTGATTATGGGAACTTTCAGCAAATCATTGGGAACCATTGGAGGTTTTATTGCTGCCGACGAAAATATTATTAATTATTTGAAACATAACTCACGCACCCTTATTTTCAGTGCATCTATAACTCCTGCTTCAACCGGATGCGTGTTGGCAGCATTGGATGTTATGGAAGAAGAAACCTGGCGAAAAGATGCTTTGTGGGCCAATACAGCTCGTGCTAAAGAAGGTTTCCTGAAAGCCGGTTTTGAAATTGGACATACCCAAACACCAATTATTCCGCTTTATGTACGTGACAATACAAATACATTTAAACTGACCAGAATGTTGATGGATGATGGCGTATTTGTGAATCCTGTTGTTTCTCCGGCTGTACCCTCTGAAGATTCATTGATTCGCTACTCGCTTATGGCAACTCATACTTTCGATCAGATTGATGAATCCATTGAAAAAATATCGAGAGATGCCCGCACTTTGGGAATCATTCAATAACTAATTTCTAAGGAATCACATTAAAATAAATTACCAGAATAGAACGAGTCTGAAAAACAGATTAGTTCTATTCTTTGTTTTAAAATAACTGATGAGAATCAGGCGTACTTTTAACTCTCAACTTTCAACTAAAAAATGATTACAGTTTCAAATCTCGCCATTCAGTTTGGCAAACGGGTTTTATTTTCCGACGTAAACCTCAAATTTACTGCAGGCAATTGTTATGGCGTCATCGGCGCCAACGGTGCCGGCAAATCCACGCTTATCCGCATTCTCAGCGGCGACCTTGATCCAACCCGCGGAAATATTCAATTTGGTCCGGGCGAACGACTTTCTGTATTGAAACAGGATCACTTTGAATTTGATGAATTTACCGTTATTGACACGGTAATGATGGGACATACAGTGCTTTGGAAAGTGAAAGATGAAAAAGATGCCATTTATCTCAAAGAAGATTTCTCTGATGCAGACGGGATACGTGCATCGGAGCTGGAAGATAAATTCAATCAAATGAATGGCTGGAACGCTGAAAGTGATGCGGCATCGTTGCTTAGTGGATTGGGAATCAAAGAAGATTTGCA
>JBBQMQ010000264.1:0-6189 GCA_038329115.1 Bacteroidales bacterium | reverse complement strand
AAATACACCACCAATACACATAGGTGCTTCGGCATTGCAAATCATCAAATCCGCTGCATTCAGTTTGCGTTCGTTTCCATCCAGCGTTGTAAAGGGAGTTCCTTCTGCCAACGTTTTAACGCGAACTTCGCCGCCTTTTATCTTGTCGGCATCGAATGCATGAAGCGGTTGTCCTAGTTCATGCAACACGAAATTGGTAATATCCACAATATTATTGATTGGACGAAGGCCGATAATGAGCAGTCTGTTTTTCAACCAATCCGGCGATTCTTTCACTTCCACTCCCGAAATGGTTACTGCCGAATAACGCGGACAAGCATCGGCATTTTCAATCGTTACAGGAATTGTAAGGTTGGTATTTTGAACCCGGAAAGCATCAACTGAAGGTCGCGTAAGCTGTACCGATTTATCTTTTAATGCAAAAAATGCTGCCAAATCGCGCGCCGCACCAAAGTGCGACGCAGCATCAATGCGGTTTGGAGTTATATCAACTTCTAATAAATAATCACTTTTAATACCGTAATAATCTTTGGCTAATGTTCCCACAACAGCCTCTGCCGGTAGAACAATAATTCCATCATGGCTGGTTCCAATCCCAATCTCGTCCTGAGCACAAATCATCCCAACCGATTCAACACCACGTATTTTCGAACGTTTGATGGTGAAACTTTCATCGCCGCTGTATAGTTTTGTTCCTACTGTTGCCACAACAACTTTTTGTCCGGCAGCCACGTTAGGCGCACCACATACAATCTGAAGCGGTTCTTCACCACCCACATTCACGGTTGTTACGTGCAAATGATCAGAATTTTCATGGTTTCCACAGGTAAGCACTTCGCCTATAACCAATCCTTCCAGTCCACCTTTTACGGTTTGAACTTCTTCCACTCCACCTACTTCCAAACCGATTGATGTAAGTGCTTTCGACAATTCATCAGGTATCACATCAATGTTAATGTATTGTTTCAGCCAATTATACGATATATTCATAACAATTAAGTTGTAATTTTTTTGAAGCCACAAAGATACGATTATTTTTAGAGTTTACGAATGGTAAACTCACTAAAATGAACCTGATTTTGCCTTAAGTGCATGTCAGATAAAAATTTCCCAACAAGTTCAAAACACACTAATTAAACTTGCAATGCTAAAATCTGCTCACATTTAATTGAAATGTGTAATAAATCATTATTTTTGTGTCGCTTTAAAAATAATACAGTGATCTAAATTTATTCACATGATTCAAGAAAACTTCATTCGTCTTTTTGAAGACGCCTTCCGGAAAAACTGGGAATTCCCTGCTTATAGCAATTATGGCGAAGAACTTACAATAACCTATGCCGATGTTGCCAAACGCATTGCACGGTTGCATATTTTGTTTGAACAATGCAAATTAAAACCGAACGACAAGGTTGCACTTATTGGCCGCAATAATGCCAATTGGGCAATAACCTATCTGGCAACTGTTACTTACGGTGCCATTATTGTTCCTATTCTCCAGGATTTTAATCCGAATGATGTTCATCATATCACCAACCATTCCGAATCGACTTTGATTTTTACCGGCGATAATATTTGGGAAAATCTGGAAGAAGAAAAACTCACAACAGTAAAAGCAGTTTTCTCACTTACCGGTTTCAATTGTATCACTTTGCTCAATAAAGAACCCAAGGTCGAAACAGATGAAGATGAAGTTCATGAACAATTGGTTTTGAAATACTTACAGCCCGATTACATTAACAGCCTTTTTCACTCGAAGTACAAAAGTGGATTTTATCGCGATCAAGTCCGGTATATTGACAAACCAAATGATGAAATCGTATCAATCAATTATACTTCAGGCACAACAGGTTTCAGCAAAGGTGTTTTAACCAGTGGCAATGCGTTGGCCGGCAATATAACATTTGGATTACTAACAGGACTGGTGGCTCCGCAATACAGGATTATTTCATTTCTACCACTCGCCCATGCTTATGGCTGCGCTTTCGAATTTCTGACTTCAACATGTGCTGGTTGCCACATTCATTTTATAGGTAAAATTCCATCTCCCAAAATATTACTGACGGCTTTTGCCGAAATAAAACCAAACGTTGTTTTTCTGGTGCCGCTGATCGTAGAAAAAATTTACAAAAAACAAATACAGCCGTTGCTTGCAAAACCATCCATGCGATGGGTTTTAAGCATTCCGTTTCTCGATCAGCCTATTCTGGCTCAAATCCGTAAAAAGCTGATTGATGCTTTTGGCGGTGAATTTTCGCAAATCGTTGTAGGAGGAGCACCATTAAACGTAGAAGTGGAAGAATTCTTTGCTAAAATAAAATTTCCATACACGGTTGGCTATGGAATGACCGAATGTGCACCACTTATCAGTTTTTCCGACCACAAATACTTTATTCCCAAATCGGCAGGCAAATTACTTGATAAAATGGAAGCAAAACTATTGCAAGAGGATTCGGAAACAGGTGTAGGCGAAATTTGTGTACGTGGCGAAAATATTATGACAGGTTATTTTAAAAATCCTGAAGCAACTGCTCAGATAATCGATAAAGATGGTTGGTTACATACAGGTGATCTTGGAACCATTGATGGGGAAGGAAACATATTTATCCGTGGACGAAATAAAACAATGATTTTAAGCGGAAGTGGTCAGAATATCTATCCCGAAGAAATCGAAGCCAGATTAAATAACATGCCTTATGTTATGGAAAGTCTGGTTATTGAAAGCAATGGCAGATTAATTGGTCTGGTTTGTCCCGATTATGATGCTGTGGATGCAGAACATTTAGATCAGTCACAACTTGAAGAAGTGATGGAAGAAAACAGAAAAATGCTTAATTCCATCGTTGCCGGATATGAAACCGTATCAAAAATACAGCTTTATCCACATGAATTTGAGAAGACTCCAAAGAAAAGCATAAAACGGTATTTGTATGCTGCAAACAAGTAAATTATAATGTTCTCATACTCAAACAAATCAAAAAAATGAGTTGCCGGAGAAAATAATCAAAAAAAAGTCGACAAATATTAATGTACAATAAAAAAATGATGTATCTTTGCAGCGATTTTGAATAGCAAAATTAACATGTTAAATTTTTTAAAGTTAAAAGAAATGAAAAAAGTATTTTTATTTTGTGTGATCGCTATGGCTTTTGCATCTTGCGCTCCTAAAGCTGCTGAAACTACACCTGCAGTTGATTCTACAGTTGTTGCAGTTGATTCTACAGCTGTTGTTGCTGACTCTGCTGCTGTTGTTGATACAACTAAAGCTGTTAAGTAAGAAAGGAAACGTAATTTATTTACGAAATAAAGAGTTATTTAGATTTTTCTAGATGACTCTTTTTTTTTATCCAAATCTTAAAATTTGTTGAAATATTGTTGAAATTAGCTCTAATTTGCTCAAAACCCACTTTTTTTTAGCGAAACTGAAAAATATTTTAAAAAAAAAACGATATTTATTAATGCAGAATAAAAAATTAATGTAACTTTGCATCGATTTTGAATTGCAAAACAAACATGTTAAATTATTAAAGGTTAAACAAATGAAAAAAGTACTTTTATTTTTTGTAGTAGCTTTAGCTCTCGCTTCTTGCGCACCTAAAGCAGCTGAAACTACTCCTGCAGTTGATTCTACAGTTGTTGCAGTTGATTCTACTGTTGTTGCTGACTCTGCTGCTGTTGTTGATACAACTAAGGCTGTTAAGTAAGTAAAAAGCTAACGCAAAAAGAATTTCTTGCTAGCATTTAAGTCCGTTATTTCGATAACGGACTTTTTTTCTGAAAAAATGTCTGATTCAAGCATTTTTTGTACCTTTGCACACCTAAAACCAATAAATATTAAATGAATATGTTACGAATAGCAGTACAGGCAAAAGGAAGATTATATGAAGAAACCATGTTGCTTCTTACCGAAACCGGAATTAAACTGGAATCCGGCAAACGACTTTTGTTATTACCGGCCCGAAACTTTCCGCTTGAAGTGCTTTTTCTGAGGGATGACGATATTCCTCAGTCTGTGGCTGATGGAGTGGCTGATATAGGAATTGTAGGTGAAAATGAATATGCTGAGAAAAAGAAGAACGTACTTCTTACAAAAAGACTTGGATTCAGCAAATGTAGATTATCGCTTGCCATACCTAAAGAAATTGAATATTCTGACATTTCATGGTTCAACGGAAAAGTTATTGCGACTTCTTATCCCGAGATTTTAAAAGATTTTTTAAAAAATAAAAAGGTTGTTGCTGATATTCATGTGATTACAGGCTCTGTTGAAATTGCACCAAGTATTGGTTTGTCCGATGCCATTTTTGATATTGTGAGTTCGGGCAGCACGTTGGTTACAAATCATCTGAAAGAAGTTGAGGTGCTAATGAAATCTGAAGCACTTCTGATATCAAATCCCAAACTATCGGCTGAGAAACAGACCATTTTAGACGAACTTCTTTTCAGAATCGAAGCTGTGCAAATGGCTGAAGGCAAAAAATACGTTCTGATGAATGTTCCTTCCGAAAATATTGATAAAATAATTGAAGTTCTTCCGGGAATGAAAAGTCCAACCATTATGCCTTTGGCAAAAGAAGGCTGGAATTCACTTCATGCAGTAATTGACGAAAAACGTTTCTGGGACATTATCGGCAAACTCAAACAACTCGGAGCTGAAGGAATTTTAGTTATTCCCATTGAAAAAATGATACTTTAAGTTTTTTGATCGTTATTCATTTGTATCAAAAAGAGTTTTAACTTGCAAAACTGTATTGTAATATGAATTTATGCATTGATCAGGGAAACTCAAGCACAAAAGTAGCTGTATTCGATCAGGACAAATTGATAGAACAATTCAATTATGATGTTTTTAATGCGAATGAATTGTCTGCACTTCAGGAAAAATTTGATTTGCAGGATTGCATTCTCTCAAGTGTAAGGTCAGACAATAATGAATTAATTAAGAAACTTGAAAACGCATTCAGAAAATTCATACAACTATCGCATACCACTTTAATTCCAATTGAAAATTTATACAAAACGCCTGAAACATTAGGTAAAGACCGTCTTGCAGCAGTTATCGGAGCAACTTACCTGAAACCTCAAACAGATATTTTAGTTATTGATGCAGGAACTGCCATAACGTATGATTTTATCGATTCTGAGAACAAATATCAGGGAGGAAATATAGCTCCCGGAATAAATTTAAGATTACGATCATTGCATGAATTTACCCAAAAATTGCCATTAGTAAATGCTCAGACAGAAAGTCTTTTTTTGGGGAATGATACAAATTCAGCTATTCTTTCCGGTACAATCTATGGAATTGTGTTCGAGATAGATGGTTATATAAATACATTAAAAATTAAATATCCAAAACTTTCAACTTTTTTAACAGGTGGAAGCACTTTTTACTTTGATAACAAGCTAAAAAGTGCCATCTTTGTAGAAAAAAATTTAGTGTTAATCGGACTAAACCGCATCCTTCAATACAATGCACAAAAATAAACCGTTTTTTCTCGTTCTTTCCTTACTTGTACTTGCACAAATAGCTCTTGGTCAGAATAATACAAACTCTCCCTACACACGGTTCGGTTATGGTGATCTTGTCGACAATAGTTCGGCTGAACAAAGAGGTATGGGGGGAGCCGGCATTGGAAGTCGCTCTAACCAAAGCATTAATACTTTGAATCCTGCTTCATACAGTGTGGTTGATAGCATGACTTTTATGTTCGACTTGGGAACTTCTGTTTTAGCATCTCATTTTTCGGATAAAATAAGTGGAAAAACAACTTTAAATGCCAATCTGGAATATATCACAATGCAATTTCCTCTTGCCAAATGGTTAGGATTCAGTGCAGGGATGTTGCCATATTCCTTTCTTGGATATAATTTCTATCAAAACGACACCACTCACATTAACAACTCATCAACAATTGATACGATTCCTTACACCCGAAGTTTTGTTGGTACTGGAGGTTTTAGTCAGGTTTATACAGGTCTCTCGGCCAATTTATTCAAACATATTTCGTTAGGTGTTAACGCATATTACATGTTTGGAAATATGACTAATAATCGTCATCTTACATTTCCCAATAACTCGGATTATACTTCTACAGCTCAGTATAACTCAATCACAGCTAGTAGTTTCCGGTTCAGATATGGTGCTCAGTTTTACAACACTTTCAACAAAAAGCATGATGTAACCTT
>JBBQMQ010000263.1:0-6218 GCA_038329115.1 Bacteroidales bacterium | reverse complement strand
CTGTTCAGGGACGACAAACAATCGAAGCTTTAGAACGCTTAAAAGATAAAAAGTTTAGCATTACCTGTTCGTTTCACTCTCCGCACTCTCCCATGTTGCCAACCGAGCCATACTCAAGCATGTATGATGCTAAAAATATGCCTGTTCCCAAAAGCATTGCCGATAAAATGCTTGGAAATCCGTACATAAACACAAATGGTAGATTAACTTCAACTGATTTTGCCGACAGTGCCAAAATTGGCTATATGATAGCAAACTACTATGCATTGATTACTGAAATTGACGATTGGGTAGGTAAAATTCTGACAAAATTGGACGAACTCAAGTTACGGGATAATACACTGATTGTGTTTATGAGCGACCACGGCGAAATGCTTGGTTCGCATGGAATGCGCGAAAAAAATATATTTTTGGAAGAATCGGTTCGCGTGCCTTATATCATTAATTTTCCAGGTAAAATTTCTCCAAAGAAAATAGACACACCTATTTCCACAATAAATACTTTTGCCACAGTGTTGGATTATGCAGGAATTAAGGCCGAAAGTGATGGTTATTCGTTGAAAAGCTTGGCTGAAGGTGGCAAACCAACCACCGATTTTGCCATTTCGGAATGGAATTATGTACCCAAACAAAAAATCCCAAACCTGATGATTCGTACAAAAGAATGGAAACTGATGATTTGCCGGAGCAATGATAATAATGGAAATGATGCTTTGTACGACTTGAAAAATGACCCGTATGAGCTTAATAATTTACTATTTACCAGCAAAGACAAATACAAAAAAACAGCTGAAATGCTAAAAAACAAATTGTATCAGCAACTTGTAAAAGCTAAATATTCCTATGCCGAAGAAATTAAAAACAGATTATTTTAAATATATTAAAATGAAAAAAATGAAAAATCGAATCCTGTCTTTTGCTATTTTATTGTTTTTCTGCCTTTCTGTAATGGCGCAACCGATGAAAAATAAGACCTATAACATTGAAAATGAAAAAGTTTTATACACAGTCGGGTATGCACACCTCGATACCGAATGGAACTGGGATTATGCTACTACCATTAATATTTATATACCAAACACCATGGAAGAAAACTTCCGTTTGTTCGAAAAATATCCGGATTATGTTTTCAATTTCACCGGTTCACGTCGGTATAATATGATGAAAGAGTATTATCCGGAAATGTACAAAAAGGTTGTTGAGTATGTGAAAAAAGGTCGTTGGAATGTTTCAGGCTCATCAGTTGACGAAGGCGAAGTGAATATTTCTTCATCGGAATCGGTTATCCGTCAGGTTCTTTACGGAAATATATTTTTCAAAAATGAATTTGGAAAAGAAAGTGTGGATTATATGCTGCCCGATTGTTTCGGGTTTTTGGCTAATCTGCCATCTGTTTGGAATCATTGTGGTTTACTTGGGTTTTCTACCCAAAAAATCACTTGGAAATCGGCTATGGGACTTCCATTTAACGTAGGAATTTGGAATGGTCCCGACGGCAAAGGAATAGTTGCAGCTCTAAACGCTACAGATTACACCGGACACGTTGTACCACGGTTGGACAAGGATAGTGCGTGGGTAGCACGTTTAAATGAGAACCAAAAGAAGTATGGTTTTTCATTTGATTATCGATACTATGGTGTAGGCGACCGTGCCGGAGCACCGCGCGAAAATGACATTTTCTATGCAGTTAATAGTCTTAATAATGCAGATTCGAAAATCAAAGTTGTTTTATCGTCGTCCGATCAAATGTACAAAGATATTACGCCAGCAATTCGTAAAAAATTGCCTACCTATTCTGGTGATTTATTGTTGATTGAACACAGCGCAGGTTCAATGACTTCGCAATCGTATATGAAACGTCAGAATCGAAAAAATGAAATTTTAGCTAAAAATTCGGAACAAACAGCTTCAATTGCCGATTGGTTTGGCGATGCAACATATCCGTTTACAAAGCTGAATAATGCATGGGATTTGGTTTTAGGCAGCCAGTTTCACGACATTTTGCCCGGAACAAGTATTCCCAAAGCGTATGAATATGCCTGGAACGATGAATTTATTGCTATCAATGGTTTCTCGGAAGTGTTGAAAAACTCCTTGAAAACAATTTCCAATAAATTGAATACCAATACAATTGGAAGAACAATAGTAGTTTACAATCCTGTAGAAATTGCACGTGAAGATGTGGTAACTGCTGAACTTAGTTTTGATAAACTGCCCGAAAATATTCAGGTTTTTGATAAAAGCGGCGTGGCACTTAAAACACAAATCACTGAACGGAAAGATAATAAATTGAAATTTATTTTTTCAGCTAAACTTCCTTCGGCAGGTCTGGCTGTTTTTGATGTAAGAGAAATTGCTACCAAATTACCGTCAAAATCAAGTTTATCAGCGAATAATCAGAGTCTTGAAAATGATTTTTATAAAGTGATAATTGGAACGAACGGCGATATTACAAGCATTTTCGATAAAAAAGAATCCCGGGAATTGTTATCTAAACCCGCTCGGTTGGAGTTTCTGAGTGAGAAACCTGCTATTTATCCTTCGTGGAATATGGATTGGAAAGACCGACAAATTGCGCCAATTGACTTTTTAGATAAAGAAGCAAGCATTTCCGTATTAGAAAACGGTCCGGTTCGGGTTTCGCTGTTGGTAAAACGAAAAGGACAAAATTCTGAAATTGAGCAAATTGTCAGTCTTACTACCGGTGAATCAGGAAAACGGGTCGTAGTTAGCAACAAGTTGGATTGGCAATCGAAAGGAGTTTCGCTCAAAGCCTCTTTTCCGCTAAATGTCAGCAATCCGAAAGCTTCATACAACGAAGGAGTGGGTGTAATTGAACGAACGAATAATGATGAACTGAAATTTGAAGTTCCCTCAAAAGAATGGCTTGATTTGACCGATAAAAAAGGAGATTATGGCGTATCAATTCTGGAAGATTGCAAATACGGCTCCGACAAACCAACTGATAATACGCTTCGACTAACGTTAATGTACACGCCGGGAATTACGAAAGGATGGGAAAGATATGGTTATCAGTCAACTCAGGATTGGGGTTTTCATGAATTCAACTACGCCATTTATGGTCATAAAGGGAATTGGGTAAGCGGTCTTTCGCAATGGCAGGCAAAATTTATGAACCAACCATTGATAGCTTTTGAAACCACAAAACATGAAGGAAATTCTGGAAAAGAAATCTCGTTGATAAAAACAAATTCACCTCAGGTTGGCGTTATGGCTTTCAAAAAAATGGAAGAAAATGAATATTATTTGGTGCGATTAAATGAACTTTCAGGAAAAGATGCAAAAGGCATTAACCTGACTTTCCCTGCAAATGTAATTGATGCTTACGAAGTGAATGGTCAGGAGCAACGAATTGGAAATGCTGATTTTAAAAATGGCAAATTGAATTTCGGCTTATCACATTTTACTATTCGCAGTTTTGCTGTAAAATTGCAGCCAAACGGCAATGAAAATGTAAAAATGTCTCAAATGCCGCTTACTTTACCCGCTAATTTTGACATGATAAGCTACGATACGAATAGGCATGATTGCAATGGATCAGCTAGTTATCCTGCGGAATTAATTCCTTCGGAAATTGTAAGTGAAGATATTCATTTTAAAATGGGGAAAATGGCTGACCGTGAAAAAAATGCAGTTAAAGCCAACGGACAAATAATCAATCTTCCTGATGGAGAATACACTACACTTTATATTTTGGCTTCTGCCACTGAAGATACAAAAGCAGATTTTAGTATTGATGATCAATTAATTAGTTTAAATATTCAAGCATGGAGCGGTTTTGTAGGTCAACATTACAACCGTATTTTCGAGTGCAACAACCAGTATAATCCGGTGCAAAGTATTCAAAATCCATATTTCAAAACCGAAAATATTGCTTGGTATGCCTCACATTCTCATTACTCGTATCCTTCTGAAAATAAGGCATATCAGTATTGCTATTTGTATAAATATGAAATTAAATTACCAAAAGGGGCAAAAACGCTAACGCTACCCAAAAATGAAAAAATCATTTTGTTTGGAGCAACTGTAACAAAATATGAATCAACCGATATAAAGATTGCATTACCTTTATATGATGATTTTAAAGATGCTAAAACAGCACAATTAAGATGAAAAAATCAATTATTTAAAATAAAACATGAATTGTATTTCTTATAAAGTCAATTAAACCGATTTTCAATCAAGTTTATATGAAATCAAACAGATTTCTTTTCGTTTTAATTTTACTTATTTTCTGTGGTGGAATTTTGGCTGCAACAAAAGCCCATACGAAGAAAGAGCGGTTTTCATTAACTGCATATAATTTTGGTAGCTTAGGAAAACTATCTCCAGAAGAACAAATTCAAACTTTAAAAAAAACTGGTTATACAGGAATTATTCTTAACTCCGAAACACAGGAAGATTTGGACAATCTGGACTTATTTTTTAAGGAAACCAAAAAAACGAGCGGATTTTCTGTACATGCAATAATGGCGAGATATAACTTTACAGACCCAAATAGAGAAAAATGGAAATCATTGGTAGACACAATTGCTGGTAGAGGAATTGAACTTTGGATTATTTTTGGAAAAAAGAAAGAAGGCATAACTGATAGTTTTATAGAAGAAAAACTGAGAGAAGTGGTTCTCTATTCAGCAAAAAAGCATGTTCGGGTAATTCTTTATCCCCACAGTTTGTGCTATATAGCTTCGGCTGAGGCTGCACTTCCTTTTGTTGAGAAAATAAATGCTCCGAACCTGAAACTAGCCATACATCTTTGTCATGAAATACGTGCAGGTAATGGAAATCGAATGGATGAGGTTTTTGAACATGTAAAAGGTAAAATTGGTGCTGTAACTTTAGCAGGAACAGATTCTGTGGCAGATTTCACATCCAATTTAACCATGGATAAAAGTACGATTAAGCCAATTGATGCAGGTAATTATGATTTGAGGAAATTTATTTTACCATTACTCAAATCGGATTATATGGGAAAAGTTGGTTTTATCAACTTTAAAATAGAAGAAAATCCTGAAACTTATTTAAAGCATTCAATTCGGGTCTGGGAATCTTTATTGACAAAGAAGAACTAATTTTTAAATGAAAAAGATCTACCATAATGTTGCATTAAATTTAAGCTATTTGCCTTTTTATGAAAACAAAGTCAACTTTATTTATTACTCTATTCTTTCTATTAGTCTGTACTTTCAATGCGAAAGCACAATCGGAGAAGGAATTGAAAGCTATTGCGGAATTTAATTGTGAGAAAAATATCGTTTACAAAATCGTCAAAGGCGATACACTGGACATGAATATATTTTTCCCGAAAGAAAAACCGAAAGAGAAAATGCCGATAATGCTTTATACACACGGTGGCGGCTGGGGCGGTGGCAACAAAAACGGGATTTTGGGACGCGATTTTGTGACAACACTCAAAATTTTGAATGACAATGGAATTGCCTGTGCAACAATTGAATACAGATTGACCCGCAAAGACATTTCAACAGTGTACGATTGCGTTGTTGATTGCAAAGATGCAGCACGGTTTTTAATGAAAAATGCTAAGAAATATTCGTTGGATGTAAAACGAATGGGCGTTTGGGGCGGCTCTGCTGGTGGACATTTGAGTTTAATGACCGCACTTGGGAAAAATTCTGACTTTATAGGCGACAAGGAATTAAGTAAGTATAATCCTCAATTTGTGTGTGTTGCTTCGTATTTTCCACTGACTTCATTTGTGAAAAGTGAATACTTGGCTGGTTCAAATTTTGATAAACCAACTCGGTTTATTACAATGTTTGGAGGTTTACTTTCTGAAAACGAGAAACTGGCAAAAGCACTAAGTCCGGCTGAAATTCTGACGAAAAATGCGCCACCTATTTTACTGCTTCATGGCGATAATGATAAAATATTACCAATTGCACAATCGAATTACATGATGGAACAAGCCAAAAAAATGGGTGCCAATGTGAGTTTATTGGTGGTAAAAAATGGGGGTCACAGCTTTAATGGCGATAGCATTTCCCCTACAATGACAGAAATTAATGCGTATTCGGCTGATTTTATTATGAAATACTTATTGGACAAAAAACAAAAATAATTTATGGAAATTAAAAAACTCGGAATTGCCACCATGGCGTTGGCTGCCATTTTCCCCAATGTATGTTCAGGGCAAAATAAACGACCTAATGTGCTGATTATTATGACTGACCAACAGC
>JBBQMQ010000262.1:0-6221 GCA_038329115.1 Bacteroidales bacterium | reverse complement strand
TATCCCAGGTAAACAGGTTAGTTCCGGCAACAAATATTAAACATTGCGCTAACCCGGCAGTTTTCAGCCAATGTTTTGGCAAGTTGTAGCCAAAATTCATCGATTTTAACCTTAAGTAGGCTGCGGTTTTATAATAATGATCAGAAGGCCATCCATTTGTGGCAGCCCCGCCTAACCGAGGAATGATTGCATTTGGATCATTGTTTTCTTCTGTCCACCTGTTATCAAAGTATTGTTCAGAGTTGAAATTAAAATTTGTCCAGGTATAATATCCAGCTGCCCCCTGAAACAATGCTGAAAGGTCGAAATTTTTATACGATAGATTGAAATTTAAACCGTACATCCAATGTGGGGTATTTCCTTTACCTATCTCAACCTGATCGGTCCAGTCAATTTTTCCGTCACCATTTACATCTTTGTACCGAATATCTCCAGGCCTCAGGGTAACATTCCTTTGTCCATCCTGATCATAGGTCAGTTCATCAATTTCATCCTGCGAGGTAAAAAGTCCTTCTGATACATATCCAAAAGCTCTGTCCGTCCATCTGCCTGATCTTGTGTATACTCGTGTTTGTTCAGGGTCATCATAAATAGGTTCCTCAAAGTGATCCCATTTAGCCCTTGAATAGGAAACATTGGCACTCACATCATACCTAAAATCTGATAATTCTCCGGTAGTACCCAACTTAAATTCAAAGCCTCTGTCATTCATACTGTTTAAGTTTTCAGCAGGTAAATTGGCACCAAAAGTTGATGGCAAAGTCGTCAGGCGAGTCGCAATAAGCCCTGTTCTTGTGCGATAAAAAACATCAGCTTCTCCGTACATTTTCCTTTTCCAAAACGAAAAATCGACACCCACGTTAGAAATAGCTATATTTTCCCACGTTAAGTTAGGATTTGCAAGCCCTGTTGAAGCAATACCCTGCTGTACACTACCAAAAACGTTGGTATTTCCGTATGCATAACCCGACAGGTATTGAAAATTTCCAACAGCATCGTTCCCCGACAGGCCATAGCTTGACCTCAGTTTCAGGTATTCCAATGCCCTTCTTCCCTTCATAAAACCTTCTTCAGTTATAATCCATCCCAGAGAAACGCTTGGGAAATATCCCCAACGGGATTCTTTCGCGAACTTAGCCGATGCATCTGCCCGTAACGAGGTTTCTACTAAATATCTATTTTTATAATTGTAATTTGCGCGGGCTACAATACTTTTTCTTCCCATTTCATAAGCCGATCCATTAATGTTCATCCCCTCTGTACTACCTCCAAACAACTGCTCAATTGCAGGCGTTAAGAAGTTTGTTCTTCCTCCTCCCAGCCAGTTGCCACTGTAATCAATAGCTTCATATAGCAACAGACCGCTTACATGATGATCTTTAATGATTCTATCGTAGTTTAATGAGAACTGCCCGGTAAATACTCTGTCTGAATTGCTTGTTTGTACCATAAGAGCCTTATCTGAAAAGCCACCTACTAAAGTATAAGTTTCACTAGTAGGTTCGTAAGTATAGTAGTAAGCCGGCTTTTGAAAGTATTTAAACTCTGAATAGATTTGCCTTGCATTAACAAATGCTTTGGCCGACAAGCCTTTTACATACTTAAATTCGTATTTTAACGATAATGTTGCCCTCACATCATTACTAATATTATTGGCATATCCAAAATTTTCACGATCAGAAAGAATATTAGTGTTCCCGTTTATCCCATTGTATGAATATTTTGTGGGATCAGGTAATTCAGCCGGGTAAATGGGCAGGTCTGACCAATAATGCGACCATAAACCTGCAGCTTCCTGCGTAGAGGAAAGATTTTGTTGGGGCATCTTGCTAATTCCATTTATACTTGAAAAATCGAATTGTGCTGAAAGCTGATCGGTAATTTGTGCATCAATGTTCGATTGCAAATGGATGCGGCTAAAATCGCCACCGTTTTTTTTAATTACAGTCTCCTGATTTAAATAACCAATTAAACCGTAATACTTTATTTTATCACTTCCACCTCTTACCGATAAATTATATTGCTTTTGAGGCGCCCATTTTCTGAATAGAATATCTTCCCAATCCGTATTTGGATATAAATAAGGGTCGGCCGCATCGTAATAATTCTGAATTTGTTCAGGTGTATAGGGTACTGTCGTTCCCTGGTTGATCGCCAGTTCCGACATCATTTCGGTATACTGTCCTGAGCTGGCTTTATCGGGAAAATTTGTAAATCCTTGTAAGGTGTATGTTGAATTTAGACTGATAGACGGTTTCATGCTTTTTCCGCGTTTAGTAGTTACAAGTATAACACCGTTACCTGCCCTTGCCCCATAGATAGAGGAAGCCCCGTCTTTCAGTATAGATACCGACTCTATAGAATTTGGATCGAGCGAACTGATTTCTGCTTCAATACCATCAACAATTACAAGAGAGTTACCAAAGCCACGAATACTAAGTGTTGCTGCATCGCGACCGGGCACACCGCTTGATTGAAGAGATATTAAACCAGGTAATTGCCCTGCCAAGGTATTAGCTGCATTGGCAACTACAATTTTTTCCAATTGCTCTCCTTTTACCGAAGATACCGAACCGGTTAGCGTTTCTTTTCTTTGTGTTCCATACCCAACAACCACCACTTCATCTAATGATTTTGTGTCTTCAACAAGCGTAAAATTGATAACATTTTTTTCATTAATAATAGCCGAGCCCTGCATATAGCCAACGTATGTAACCATAAGTTGAGCCTTTATTGGAGCTTCTAATGAAAACCTACCGTTAACATCTGTAACAGTTCCCGTTTTTGAATCTTTTACCATTACTGTAGCTCCAATAATCGGCACGCCTTTTTCATCGGTTACCAAGCCGCTGATTTTTTTTGATTTTTGATCTTTATCAATTGAAGTTTCTAAAGTTTTAGATACAACTATGCTCTTACCTTGTATAGCGAACGTTACTTTTTGTCCGATCAAGATTTGCTTTACAACTTCCTCAATGGGTTTATTTGTTGTTTTGACAGAAATTTTCCGTTGGGTATCAATATCATTTACTTCATAAATAAATGAATAACCCGTTTTTTCTTTTAATGTCTGAATGGCTTCTTTTACAGTTATATTGCTCATATTCAGCGTAATACTTTGCGAGAATACTGTTGCTGAAAGGCAATAAAAAGTCAGGGTCAATAAAATGACCTTCATTGTTTTCCTCATAAAAATTTGGTATTTTAAAAATTAAATTAGAACTGTATTCTCCTAAAATAAAAGACGAATTAACTCTTTGCGTTTAATTTCAGGAATGTTTCTCAAATAGTTTTCTAAAGGTGCAGCATCGAGTCGATTTTAATGCAAATCTCGATTTTTTTTGAACTCATCAGATGTACTGATTTTCTAGGTGGAGTTGTTTTTTTTCATTGTGATTTGATTTAATATTAGATTGAATTTTGGTTATAAAAAAACAAATTGATATTTGAATCAAGAGCCATCCCGAGATAGCTATCGGGACAAGATAAGACACAGAAAGTTATATCTATGCTATGAAAAAGAAACAAGCAATTCTTATCTTAATCGAAGTGTAATTTCTTTTCCATTCTGTTCGTACCTCAACTTATCAGTAGAAGTAAGTACATCTAGCACATCCTCAATACTTTGTTCGGTGCGTGTAAAGTTCCCATAAAAACGGTAATTAAGTAATGAATCGTCGGCAATTGATATCTTTACATTGTAAAGGCGCTCCAATTCACGAGCAATATTGCCTAACTTCTCCTCGTCGAACGATATAAGACCTTTAGTCCAATCGGAAGAGTAAGTGGCTTTTACGGTATTGATAGCTATATTTTTATTGGATTTATCAAATACAGCTTGTTGGTTAGGTATCAAAGTATAACCATTTGTATTTGAGCTATTATCGCTTAAATATACTTTCCCTTCAATAAGCGTTACACTTGCCTCATCTTCATCGGAGTAATTTCTATAATTAAATTTAGTACCCAATACCCGAACGGTCATTTCATTTGTTTTTACATCGAAAGGTAGTGCTTTGTTTTTCGTTACCTCAAAGTATCCTTCACCTACCAACTCAATTTTTCTGTTTTCAACTCCAAATTCTTGATTATAACTTAGTGTTGACCCGGCATTTAACCATACTAAGGTTCCGTCAGGCAAATACATTTTTGTTTTTGATCCGAAAGGTGCTTCTACTTTTACATCTGCCAGTTGCCCAAAGTTGCGACCATTGCCAACCCAGTATCCAATTCCTGTAAAAACTACGAGTACGGCTACAGCAGCGGCCACTCTGATAAAATTCAACTCGAAGAAAGGTTTACTTTTGATTGTAGGTATTTCTTTGTTTTCTTTTACATTCAAACTAATTGTTGAAGATAAGAAGCGTTGGAATGCTTTTTCGGAATCGAAACGTGTTGCGTGATTAGCACTGATGGTCGAAAACCAAACTTCCTGCGCCTGTAGAAAGTAGGTTTTATTGTCAACCGATGCTTTGAGCCATTGTTGCAATTCAGCCAGTTCATCTTTGTTAAGTCCCTGAGCAAAATAGCCGGCTATCAATTCATCAATGCGTGCAATGTCGTTTTTTGTATTCATCATAAGTGCTTGTAATAGTAAGGCAGTTAAATTTCATTATAGGGTAGTGTAAAAGTGGATTATTTTTCAATAACTTGTAAAATAATTTGGTGGAGTGAAATTAATCAATTTAAATAACAAGATAATCAGCTTGTTAAGGGAATATTTGATTTATTTAAACAAATAGAGCCATAAAGCCCACACTGAAATATATTTGCTTAGGTCGCCACGGAGTTTGGCCAGCGCATTTTTTACATGGTATTTTACTGTATTGACAGAAATATTCAACTCTTGGGCAATATCTTCGTATTTCAGTTGGTCGAACCGGCTCATTTGGAACACCAAACGACACTCTTCAGGAAGGTTATTAATCGATTTCTCAATTTCTATTTCCAATTCTTTTTCGAGCAATGTGGCAAGGGGTTGGCTATCAGAAATAAGGAAAGTTCCGTTCGTATCCAAAAACTCTTCCTGCTCAGAAAGTCGGGTTTCTTTTACAACGTATTGTAATTGCCCATAATTAAGGCATTTATTGCGCACGGCTTTAACGAGGTAGGCGCGTAAGGAAGATTGAATTTCGATGGTTTCACGTTTTTCCCAAAGATACAAGATTACGTCACCAACAATTGTTTCGGCAAGAAAATCATCTTTTAGAAATTCGGAAGCTATACTACACAACAAGCCATAGTGAGTCTCGAAGACATACCGAAATGCATTTTCGTCGCCGAGCTTGATCTTTCGAAGTAGGATTTGTTCTTGCATTTATGTTTTTGTACACAAATATAGAAAGTAATATTTCATACTATCATTTCAGTGCAACATCAAGCACAAAAGTAATATATTTTTTTATTTAGTTGTAATTACGAGTAATAATTGTTGTATTTAAGATTGTTTATTTAGTTCTTAAAATACGAACTAAAGTATCTTTAGTGAATATTGAATTTATTTAGTCATATTTAAATTTCAACTAATTCTAACTTGTCAATTAAATTCAATAATATTTTATTTTTTTCTATCATTGATTGTAAAGTTGGACTAAAACAACTTTGAATCTGGGGGATGACATCACCCCTGAATCCTCTCAACCTCTCCTGTCCTTCGGACACCCTCTCCATTGGGAGAGGGAAATTGGTATTGTTGGTTTTAGAGAGGTGAAATTTAAGTTCAGTGATAATGTAATCCGCAATATCAAAGCCATTAGCTCGGTCAATGTCGTTGGCTTCGTCTTCCAGCAAAGTTGAACACCTCACCCTATATCCCTCTCTGACCTCACCCGTCCAGCCATTCGGCGTGACACCCTCTCCAAATGGAGAGGGAAAAGCGGAAGTAAAGTTTTTGGAGGGGAGAAAGATTGAATTTTCTATCTGTTTGGCCTTTTCTATCCATTTTTCGTAAGCTCCTAAGTCGGGGTATAATATTACATCTCGTCCTTTCAATACATGGCATTTTTCAACAGATAGTCCATTCAGGTTTCCGGCAGCAAGCCAAATTAAATCCGGTACAATGCAGCTCGCAATGATGGCTGATTTTTCGCTTTCAACAATGGCAACTTGTTTGTTGGGATAAATTTTCAATAAATGTTCCCCAAAGAAACATTGTTGTAAATTGAAGTCTTCAGGTAACTCTTTGGATTTTTTTAGTTTGTTGTGTACCCAATCAATTGCAC
>JBBQMQ010000261.1:0-6237 GCA_038329115.1 Bacteroidales bacterium | reverse complement strand
GCTTTTGGGTGTCACTTCCCTTAATGCAGTCCATTCATCGATTGTTGGATTGTATTTTTATTCACATCAGGAAATTAAGGACAAACGTACCGGCCTGGCCTTATTTTCGGAAGAACCAGTTAATTTGCCTCGTGGTTTTAATCTGGAATTCAATCTGAATGTAAGGAATGAAAACTCAATATTCGGCTATATTTGCCGTGTTGTAGCTAATGACAGTACAAATATTGATATTCTATCAAGTGATTCGAACGGCAACGATGCATTTTGGTTTGTGTGTGGGAATGATAAAAAGCAACTTATAATTTTAAAAGATGTTCCACACTTTCGTAAAGGGAAATGGCTGCATGTAAGGCTAAGTTATATCCCTCAGAAAGAGTGCTTTGAATTATCACTTAACAATAAAACCCAGAAAATTTCACTTTCATCTAATGCACCAGCCTACGATAAATTCGAGATTTATTTCGGTGTAAACGAGCATCAGCGATTTTTCACTACCGATGCCGCACCCATCATCCTGAGCGATATAATTGTCAGCGATCTTTCAAATAAAGCCCTTTATCATTGGAACTTAAGAGAGCATGGAGAAAATGTTGTATATGATGAAATTAACCACTTAAAGGCAAATGTGGTTAACCCATTGTGGCTAATTGACCCCCACGTCCATTGGCAACAGATTGATTCACTTGAAGTTTCAGAAAAACCCATGATTGCCTTTAATCCTCAGAAATCGGAGATGTATATAGTAGGGCACAACTCAATGTTTGTGCACCATTTAGGTAATAATCCCCATGTAGACACTATTTTGTATAAAAAGGGAAATCCTTATCAAACACTGGCTAATCAGCTTGTGTTTAACCGGTTCACGAATGAATTGTGGTCTTACGATTTTGACAGCAACAATATCTCAAAATACAATTTTGCTACCAATACCTGGAGCCTGAATGCCGGTGAAACCCTTGAACCCAATTACTGGCATCATAATGTGCTGATTTCGCCGCTCGATTCCTCGCTGATTTGTTTTGGCGGATACGGCCATTATATGTATCACAGCGATATATTGAAATATAACCCGGCTAAGGCGAGCTGGAAACGCTATTCATTAATCAAACAGATTCAGCCTCGTTATTTAGCTGCAGCAGCCATTCAGGGGAACGAAATGTTTGTATTCGGAGGTTTCGGCAATAAGACAGGCGAGCAACAATTATCACCTCATACCTTTTGCGATTTATACTCTGTTTCACTAACCGATTTTAAAGTAAAAAAAAGGTGGAGTGCGCGAATGCTCGAAGGCGTAGTTCAGTCACGATCCCTTGTGGCCGACCAGAATGGAACCGATTTTTATACTTTAGGATATTCCGGAAACCGGTTTAATACATGGATCCATTTATACAAACTCAATAAAGATAAAGAAGGACTGACTGTTCAGGCAGATTCAATTCCATATAAATTTAGCGACACTGGTTCGTATTGCGACCTTTTTTTCGTCACTGAAACTCATAGTTTTGTTGCTGTAACATTATACCGCACTTTGCAGAATAAATACAAAGTCAATCTTTATAAACTTAATTATCCGACTTATCCGCTGGCTGAAGTAATGCAGTCACCGGCGAAATCTGCTGTGGTATATTCCAAAGACACGCTTTGGTTTATAGCTTTATTTATTTTGTTATCGTTCAATATTTTTATACTCACTCTTTGGTTTAGAAGGCGCCGGAAAAATAAAGGGGAAAATGGCTCTACATCTTCAAAATCCTTTGACAATGCGGATGTACTTTCAACCTATACAAATTACTCAAACTTAGTACTGAAAAAACAGGTTATTCCGTCTTCTCTTTCACTTATTGGCGGATTCCAGGCTGTAAACCGCTATGGTTCAGACGTAACTGCGATGTTTACACCTACACTCAAACATCTGTTGTTGGTTATTTTGCTCTACACTTATAAAAACAATAAAGGCATTTCGTCGATGTTGCTCGATGAAATATTATGGTTTGATAAATCGGAAACCAGCGCCCGGAATAACAGGAATGTAAATATCAACAAACTTCGCGCTATACTTGAAGAGTTTGACGGCTTTGATGTTAATAATGACAATACGTACTGGAGTACAAGTATGCAACCGCCATTTGTTTGCGATTATATTGTTTTAATGGATTTTGCATTGCAAATAAAACAAAAAGATGTAAACTTCAGCCAGGAAGATCTCACACTTGTGCTTTCGATGGCCTCACAAGGACAATTATTGCCAAATACACAAGTGGAATGGGTTGATTCGTTTAAAGCAGACTACTCAACTATCATAATCGATGCCTTGCTTGCATTGGCAAAACAGGCGGAAAACAGCCAGAATTTTAAATTATTATTGCAGGTTGCCGAAGTTATTTTAGTTCAGGATTCGATTGATGAGGATGCATTGATTTATAAATGCAAATCACTTGTTAAGCTGGGGAAGAAAAGTGCTGCACTTTCTTTTTATAACAATTTTTGCCGCGATTATAAACTCATCTTAAACGATAACTATCTTCGAACATTTAACGAGCTTATAACTTCATAAAAAAATAATGTCGCAATATTCAACTTTAGAATTGTAGAATTTCTGATTGACAACTTTCCGGTTCACTCCTTTATAGGTTCATCATTATATATTTTAAGTTTGAAAGTGCCATTCGGTTGCTCTTCAACCATCCAAATAGCGGTATTTTTAATTGAAGATACCTTTTCTAAATTATCATTTACCAATAATTTCAATAAATCTATGCCTGCGTTGCCGTGCGATACAAGCAAAATGGATTTCTCGGTTCCTCCAAATTTCTTCTTTATCCTTTCTGTTGCGTTTTTCAATACAAATTTTACATCGGCATTGTAACCCATTATTTCCTGCGATTGACTTATCCTGGTTTTATACTTGCCATCTTCACGAATCAGAAAGTAAGCCGAATCCTCCGAAGGAATCTGAATAGGATCACCGGCATTTAAAATTTTTTGAGAGGGCGAAGGCAGCGAAGGTGAAAGTATAAACGTTGCAATTGTGCCATTTTCGTTCAGTTCAGGCCAGATTTCACCTTTTACGCTCATCTGTTTCAAATAGGGTAGTATTGTCTGCTGTGTACGCCGTGCAGGGCTAACAGCTATAAAATCAAAATGATACTGTTTCAATTTTTCAGCTGCAGCCATTTTTTGTAATTCGCCTTTGGGAGTCAGCATATTTGAATTGCCGACATAGGCAGGCCACTGGTCTTTTGGAACGTCTTTCCAATCATTCACCACGTTATGCCCGGCTTCGGCATGCCTGATTAAATAAATTTTTAAACCCGCCTCCGAATTGATTGAAAAAATAAGAAGACATAAAATGAAGAAAAACTTTCCTGCATTCTGAATGATGTTTTTGAAATGAAATTTGTTTTTGTACATGATTTTAATATTATTCGATTGTTTTGATTCAAATTTAAAATGACATTTAGTTTCTGCAAATATAGAATTGTACAATTAATTTTTTATTAACAGAAATATAATATTACTCAAAATGCAGGAAAACATCAGAATGATTTTTGAACGTTTCAATCATTTGAAAAACGATTTTGTTTCCATCGGACGACAAAATATTTCTACAAGCCTCAAACTCTCAAACTCTCAAACCTTCAAACCCCTTCAAACCACAAACTCTCAAAGGTGCTTCGCACTCTTTGAGGTTTTTAAACCCGCACACCTCTTTTATGCACTTCTCAATCGGAGTGAACTCAAAACCAATTTCATTTTTTATTCTTTTGTTGGAATAATATTTGCGTTTGGTTGCTATTTTTGATGTATTTCTGTCAATCATTGAGTTGAAATGAAACAGTTTACCTGAAATTTCTAAAATAATTCCTACAAACCAAAAAAGTCTTTTCCCGATTGGGATAAAAGGCCGATATTTTCCAAAACCATCAGCCATCCAACTTAATATTTCTTTATTAGAGTAATTTTCAGCAACTAAAATAAACCGTTTTCCTGAAATTTCAGAGTTTGTAAGTTGAATCATTGCCTTTGCAACATCCTGAACACCAACGTAACCACTGCCCCCATTGGTGTAAAAGATCAGGCCTTTTCTAACCTGCGAGAATAATTGCGAACTCCCAGATTCATTTCCCGAGACTCCCAAAATAACTCCGGGATTAACGATGACTGCATTCAATCCGTTCTTTATTCCTTCCCAAACTTCCTGCTCTGAGTAAAATTTACTTCGTGAGTAAATTGAACTATCCGGATTTTCTTGCCAGAAAGTATTTTCATCAATTAATTTATTGTCACTAGACTTGCCACAAGCAGCTATGGAACTTACAAAACAAAATTTTCTGACATTATTTCTAATAGCTACAGCAACCATATTTCTGGTGCCGATAACATTTGTGTTAACTAATGTATCGCTGTTATTTCCAAAGGAAACCATTGCAGCACAATGATATACGATAGAAATACCTTGTATTGCTTCCTCAAGTGAGTTTATATCAAGAACATTCGCAATTTTCCAATCAATTCTGGCCAAATATTCGTCCGGATTTGTAGTGTAAAACCTGAATATGGTTCTGAGTGGTTCAAAACTGCTCATTGGTCGATGAATAGCCGTCACTCTTTCATTTTGTTGTAATAAATACCACAACAAATTTCCACCAACTAATCCTGTAGCTCCGGTTACCAATATCATTTTTAGTCTATTTTTAAAATAATGCTCAAAAATACGGAAAGAAAACTGTATTTTTGCATTCAAATTTACAAAAAAATCTGATTTATTTTACTAAAGTTTTATGCAAACTATTTGTGTCTATTGTGCCTCGAGTACGCAGGTAAAACCCGTTTATTTTCAGGAAACTGCGCATCTTGCCCGTATTTTGGCTGATAAAAATCTTACAATTGTATATGGAGGTGGCTCAATGGGACTTATGGGGAAATTGGCCGACAGCACTCTGGAAGCCGGTGGAAAAATAATTGGAATTATTCCCCGGTTTATGTGTGAAGTAGAATGGAATCACACCCAACTAACTGAATTAGTTTTGGTTGAAACAATGCATGAACGGAAAGAAAAAATGGCCATGATGGCAGATGCGGTTGTAGCTTTGCCCGGTGGTTGCGGAACGATGGAAGAATTATTGGAAGTCGTAACCTGGAAACGATTGGGGATATTTACAAAACCTATAATTATTGTCAATATTGAAGGATATTTTGATGCGTTGATAATGATGCTGAATCGTGCCGTAGATGAACATTTTATGAGGGAAGAACACCGTCAGATGTGGAAAGTTGTTGAAACTGCCGATCAGGTTTTCGATGCAATAAACAATTCCTTAAAATGGGATGAAAATGCGCGAAATTTTGCAGCGCTATAATATCAAACTATGAATCAACCTGATACACTACAACTATTAAACGATAGCACTCGATCTTTTGCTGCCGATTCGCTGGCAAAAATAGATTCGTTGGCTCGCGTCGATTCAATACGGGCCGTTGATTCAATTAAATCAATTGTTCCTCTACCTACCGGATTTGTTGGTATTCCACACCCTTCACTTCCTCAAACAGAAACCTGGGTTTTTGTTACGCTGTTTTTACTTTTCATTCTTTTTGTTTTTTCACTGTCAAGGTCATCCGGTTTTATTAATGATACAATTAAGAATTTTTTTCAGGTAAAAGAGCGTTCGAGCATTTTCAGTAAAGCAACGATTAACGAGACTCGAATAAGACTTATTCTTGTCTTATTTTCAATAGCTGTTTTGAGTTTGTATTTATATCTTATTCTTTATCAGACTCCAAACCCTTTTTTGTTTTCAAAATATGCATTTATTCTACTGATTACAATGCTCTTTTTCGGATTTAAATCGCTAATGTTCGAATTAATTGGATATGTTTTTTTAAATCCTTCGAGTTTTAAAATGGCAAAGGATAGTTATTTTAATATTGTGGCATTTTTAGGAATAGTTTTGTTTCCATTAATGATTTTACAAATTTATATTCCTACGTTATTTATAAAGACAATCATCATTCTAAGCCTTATCATCGGCATATGCACCTTTATTCTTGTCATAATAAAACTATTTCAAATATTTTTTCATAAAACAGAAGCATTTTTTTACATATTGTTGTATCTTTGCACCCTCGAAATTTTACCCCTAATTGCTTTGTATCAGGTGTATAAATTAATCGTTTAAATTGTTTTATTCTAAAACTACACTGCTTTGAAAATCAAGAAGATACTGGTGTCGCAAC
>JBBQMQ010000260.1:0-6269 GCA_038329115.1 Bacteroidales bacterium | reverse complement strand
CAATTTATCCCGATTTATCGGGAGGGAGTTAGGGGGCAGGGATTTAGGGGGCTTCTATAAACTAAATATCAGGAAATATGATTGAAAAACTATTTAAACTAAAGGAAAACAAAACCAATGTGAGAACGGAAATTATAGCCGGTATCACCACGTTTATGACTATGGCTTATATTTTATTCCTGAATCCTAATATTTTAGGTGTAACCGGAATGGACAAAAATGCTGTGTTTTTTGCCACTGCCATTTCGGCCGGATTTGTAACCATTGCCATGGGATTGGTTGCTAATTTCCCTATCGCACTGGCTCCCGGAATGGGATTGAATGCGCTTTTTGCAACCGTGGCATTGGCCGGTGTGGGAATGCCCTGGCAAGCCGCACTTGGTGCTGTTTTTATCTCGGGATTAATTTTTATCGTACTGACGGTTACTAAAGTCAGGCAAATTCTGGTAGTGGCTGTTCCCAATTCGTTGAAGCATGCCATTACGGTCGGAATCGGTTTATTTATTACCATTATCGGGTTGAAACTCTCCGAAATTATGGTGGTTTCAGCTAAAGTTATTCCGCCTACATTGGCTGCTTTGAGCAAAAACACAGGGATGACTACTATGAACTTTTTCGAGTGGAATATTGGGATGGGAAGTTTTCATAATTCCAGTATGGTGTTGTGTTTAATCGGACTTGGCTTAACTGCTGTTTTAATGGCTCGCAAAGTAAAAGGGTCATTGTTAATTGGTATCGTTGCCACTACTTTAATTGGTATTCCGATGGGTGTAACGGTAATTCCGCAAGGATTTGCACCGTTCAGCCTGCCCGATTTTCATCATTTGGCAGTAGGCGCGCTCGACATTAAAGGCGCTCTGAATATGGGAATATGGACCGTTGTTTTTACTTTTACATTTGTTGAATTGTTTGACACATTCGGAACATTGGTTGGTACAGCCGGAAAAGCAGGATTAATTGACAAGGATGGTAATTCTCCTAAAATCGGAAAAGCCATGTTGGTGGATGCTTTCGGAGTTTCATTCGGAGCGTTGATGGGAACCAGCACGGTAACTTGTTATGTGGAAAGTGCTGCCGGAATTGGCGAAGGGGGTCGTACCGGACTCACAGCCATTACCACGGGATTATTATTTTTGCTGGCACTGGTAATTTCACCGCTTGCGGGAATTATTCCAAGTGCAGCAACAGCTCCGGCTTTAATTATTGTTGGTGTGCTGATGGCCTCTTCGGTACTGGATATTGATTTTAATGATTTTACCGAAGGTTTTCCTGCATTTATGACGTTTATTATGATGCCGTTTACCTACAGCATTGCCAACGGAATTGCTGCCGGAATCATTTCGTACACTATTCTGAAAGTAGCAACCGGCAAATGGAAACAAGTGCATTGGATGATGTATATCTTGTTTGTTTTAGTGATGACACGTTATGTCTTCCTGAGTGAATAAAGATTGATTTATTGATTTCTGATTCAAATAAAAAACCCTGCCTTGAAGAATTTTCAAAGCAGGGTTTCTGTTTTTTTTTATTTAATGGATAAACTTTGCCGTATAAGCGTTTTCATTATTCTGAACTCTCAGAATAAAAACACCATTGCGGCTAAAAGGAATATCCAGAGCAGTTGTTCCCGCTTTATGCTGAAATAAACAAACTCCGGTGAGCGAATAAACCTGAATCATTTCGCCTCCTTTCAAACCTGTAACGGAAATTTTGTCGTTTTTAGATTGAATTTTAATGGATGAATTATTTATTTCAATTAATTTCGTTCCTACCAGTGTTTTCACTAACATTGTTTCCGAAACTCCCGAAACCGAACTGCCTAACGTGGCTTTGACCCGATAAAAATATTGCGTGTTTTCAATTAAATCGGGAACTGTTAAATAGTTTGTAGATAACACTTTATCTTTCGCCACGTATACAGTATCCTGATTTCCGTAAGTTGCAGCTATGTCGTCAAGAGATAGATTACCACTTCCAACTTTTTTATATGTTAATCGGAATGTTCTGATTCCCTGAGATTTTGTAAACGTATAAGATGGATAATACTTTGAAGTATTTGAATAAGGCAAACTATCCAATCTTGACCAGACTCCATTCAACGAATCTTCAACAATAAGTGAGGAATTCGGAGTTGATGATGCAAACCTGTACATAAATGTAAATTTTGAGACCGGATGGGGGTAGATTTTAGTGCGTACATATTCACCAACATTTTTGAGAGATATTGATGGTGGGGCAACTCCGCCACTTGTAGTGGTTGTATAATTTCCACTTGCAGTACCAATCCAGCCTGTTGGTAACGGTTTACCTGTAGTGCCCACATTATCAAATCCTTCCACCACGGTGGTATCAGCTTGTCCGCTCAGATTCATAACATCCAGCATATAACCCGAAGCATAAGCTGTTTCTCCCCAATTGGCGATAAACTGATTGTTCGTAATCCCGCTCGCATCCGAAATTTCAGGAGCATCCAGACTCGAAGTATGCAATTGCATGGTATTGATAGCCGGAGCAATAACACCTGAGCGCATAGATTCTACGCTGTAAGTATAGGTATTGTTCGGAACCAGATTTTGAATAGGATAAGATGTATTTAAACCCGTTAATGTATTTTGAACAATATAATTGCTTGACGAAGCCAGCGTCATGGAATGTGAACCAAGCATGGCATACGAATCCGAAGGAAGTGTAGTCCATTCGGCAGGATTAAATACGGAAAGAGGATGAGTACAGGTTGACTTTCGTTTTAAAGTAAGATTAGTTCCCCAATAGACATCGGCACCAGCATTAGCCTGACCTGCCATATCGATGGTGACACCGCTCCGAACCAGTATAACGGCATCATTTCCATCAAACTGAAGCAACGAATCTGTAACGAGTTGAGCTTTTGCCAGCAAATCTACACCAGCCTGTTTGTGTACAATTGCATAGCTTTTGCCGGTATCAAGTGTCCCGGCAAGACGCAAGGTAGATATGTAAGAGCCATTTCCATTTGATTGTTTCTGGAGATAATATTTCGATAAATCAACTGTTTTTCCTGTTCCGTTATAAATTTCAACGGCTTTGTTCCAGCTGCTTCCTTCCACATAAGTAGAAATAATTAAATCACCGGCTTTCTGATCGCCCTGATATACATTTAACCGGTATTGTGTCGCCAGCGGATCGGAAATCCATTGCAACGTTCCACCTACCGGAGTTATATCGGCAGGTTCAACAGTTATAAAATCGGCTGATGCCAATGCTTTTATGGGAAGACGCAATGTTTCAAGCAAACCACCACCTGAAATAAGTAAAGTGTCGCGGGTCCATCCCGAAGCAACCGGATTAAATGTAATTCCGAGATCAATACCTGTCAATGCATTCGCCGAAGAAATAGTTGAAGTAGAAAGAACGAGTGTTGAACTTTTTTTGACGAGAGAAACCTGAATGTTGGATGTGATATTTACACCCTGAATATGTAGATTCTGAGTCCGGGTGTCGTTTTGCAAAATCACACCAAAATTAATGTTCATACCTCTGCGTGGGTTGACCAGAAATGGTTGGGTTTCGTCGGGAAAAGGAAATACTTTGGTGCTGTCGGCTCCCCAGATGTAGTTGGCCAGATCGGGATAGTCGATAAACGGATTGCGGTTACCCTGAATGCCATATACCTTTTCGATACGGGTAAGTTCCTTAGCACTTACCGGATCTTGTTTATTCCATTTCAATAATAAATTAATAGCCCAAGGCTTCCAAAACGGATATGTGCTGCCGGTAATCACCATGGGTGATTGCATCAGTGGCGCCAGATTTTCGTACACAGAGGCAATATAGAAATAAGAACGGGCAAAATCGCCTTTAAACTCATCAGCCGGTTCAAAACACTTATCGGTATAAGTTGTTTCAAATCCATTTGTACCCACCTTAGTGACTCCGTTGTCGAATCCCGGAATTCCTGTTACTTCACCCAAAGGCAGGTTATTTTTACTTTCGTTGGCAGAAGCATCAGCCGGATAGAGGTGAAATAAATCCTTGTAAGCATTGTTAGGATAAGCACCCCACCAGCTTTTTGGAAACGAATGTTCTATGTGCATGCCATTTACGGCTGCAAAACTGGTTTGTTTTCTCACCGTGTTGGAATACATATCAATCACCGTGGAATCGGCGCGAAGATCGGTAGAGAAAAATCCCTGCCACGTAAAACCGACACCGCTTCCGTAGTCGTATTCAAACAATGGACCACAATAGGTATGCAATGCAGTTTTCAACTCGGCTTTCTTTTTGTTTTTGGCAAAATAATAATAACCGGAAGGAATGGCAGCAACTAAAACTACGGTTTGCGAGAGGAAAAGAAGGATTAAAAGAATAAGTCTGAGTTTGCTTTTTTGCATAAGATCTGTTATTATCGTGAAGCTGTACTAATTAATTTTTTGTATGGGGCAGCAAATATAATCCTTTTTTAGTCCTCAGCAATTAAATGAACTTTATAGTGCTGTTAATTAATAGTTATAGCGTAAAAAATTTAAGCCAAAAAGGATAAATGGTTTTTTTGTGTTCCATTATTTACATTTTCCTGAACAATTTTTTTGAAATAAATCAATGGATAGATTTTTTCTATTGAACTTTAATTTTAAATAATTGTTTTGAAGTTAAAAGTAAAACAATTTTCAAATAAGACTTCAAAGGCATTAGGTATCAGATATAATTTACACTAAATCAGTTCAATATATGATCAGAAAAAATAACCGGATTCTTCTGCTGGTAGCAATGATCCTTGGTGGAACGTTGCTTTCTTTTGCACAGGAAGCAGAAAAACTATCTCTTGTTGAGGCCAAAAAGCTGGCATTAAAGAATAATACAAACATTTTAAATTCAAAACTCGATTTAAAAATCACCCAAAAGAAAATATGGGAAATTACAGCTCAGGGGTTACCTCATGTTAATGTCAAGTCCGCTTATCAACATCTTTTTGTAGTTCCAACGTTGAGTATTCCCGGAACACAGTTGTCAAATACTCAAATTCCACTCGATTACTCTACCGGTCTTGGAACAGTTAGTAAGTTACAATTGTCAACCGGCGAAAATATTTACCTGAATAATGTTGCCGGTGCGCCCATTGCACTTGGGGTAAGCAACAATATTTCGACCGATATATCGGTATCACAACTTATTTTCAGTGGTTCATACATTGTAGGTTTGCAAGCCACAAAAGCGTATGATAATCTGGCCAAACAAAACGACGAAAAGACCAGACTCGATGTTGTTGAAACTGTGGTCAATACGTATCACATGCTTCAATTGGCGGAAGAAAGTCGCAAAATTTTGTCGCAAAATCTCGAAAACATTACGAAAACCCTTTCAGAAATCACCGAAATGAATAAACAGGGTTTTGTGGAAGTAACGGATGTTGACCAACTGGAAATAACGGCAAATAATGTAAAAAATCTGATAAATCAGATTGACAGCAATCTGGATTTGGGATACCGGTTGATGAAGATTCAGCTGGGAATACAAGATTCAACTAAAATTGAACTCACCGATCCAATGGAGACTGACGATTCATTGGTAGATTCGGGATTGAAACTGACAGCAGAACATTTCAACATCGATAATAATGTGGATTATCAACTGATTCAATCTTCGGAGAAATTTACAAAACTAGATTTAAAGCTTTCACAGTCGGCTTTTCTACCTACACTTTCTGGCTTTTATAATCACAATATACAGTCCAATCCTGCTTCTTTTAATTTCCAACCAAAAGATATTGTGGGCATCAATCTGAGTTTACCAATTTTTAGCAGTGGTGAGCGGTTAGCCGTTGTTTCACAGAAAAGGTTTGCATACGAAAAAGTAAGAAATACCCGTGAATTTGTTTCCAAAAGCCTTTTTATGCAGGCAAGCCAGTATCAGACTGATGTAAAACTGAAACTGGAAAAATACCAAAACCAGAAAAAAAGCAAGGAACTCTCTGATCAGATTTACCAGCGAACCATGGAAAAGTATAAACAGGGAATGGCTTCAAGTCTGGATTTGATGACCAGCCAGAATCAATACCTGGCCAATATGACTGCTTATTATCAAAGTATTTATGATTTGCAGACTGCACAATCAAAACTGGAAAAACTGTTCAATATCAATCAGAATATTCTTACAAAATAACAATTATTTGTCAATTGAAATCAAAAAACTTAAAAAATAAATCCAATGAAACATTCATTAAATCAGGCTCAAACCAAAGAAAATGAAAATACAGGACTAATCTTTAAGTCCCCCTATCGGGGGGATTTAGG
>JBBQMQ010000259.1:0-6301 GCA_038329115.1 Bacteroidales bacterium | reverse complement strand
TTCTTTATAAACGTTTCCGCGGACAAGAACCTACCATTGATGCCTTATTGAAACGCAACGGAATAACTAAATAAACGCAATCATTCAATTAGAAGCTAGAATATTAATTTATACCAATTTATGAAACGAAATTCATTTTTTATGGTACTGTTAGCCGGACTAATGAGTGCATGTAACTCTACTCCACACTATGCAACCTATAACGATTATCCTGTTTATGAAGGTTCGGATCTTGGACTTTCCTATACTCCGGAATCATCTAAATTCAGAGTATGGGCTCCAACTGCCGACCAGGTAAAAATTTTGCTTTATGATAATGGTTCTGAAGGTGGTGCATACAAAATGCTTGATATGCAACGTTCGGATAAAGGGACGTGGGCATTAAAAATAAAGGAAAATCTGAAAGGAAAATTTTATACATTTCAGATTAAAATCGGAGAAAAGTGGCTTGATGAAACGCCCGGAATGTGGGTAAAAGCAACCGGTGTAAACGGAAGACGTGCAGCTGTAATTGATTTTGCAGAAACAAATCCTGAAGGTTGGGATAATGATGTTCGTCCACAGCTTAAGAACTTTACTGACATTATGTTGTACGAAGTTCATATGCGTGATTTTTCTGTTTCTCCGAATTCTGGAATAAAAAATAAAGGTAAATTTCTTGCTTTTACAGAAAAAGGAACCAAAAATACTGCCGGAGATGCAACCGGAATTGATCATTTGAAGGAACTGGGCATTACCCATGTCCATCTATTACCTTCATTTGATTTTGCATCTGTGGACGAAACAAAGCTAAATGAAAAGAAATACAATTGGGGCTATGATCCATTAAATTATAATGTTCCGGAAGGAAGTTACTCAACAAATCCGCTTAATCCAGTTTCAAGGATAAAGGAATTTAAGCAGATGGTTCAGTCGCTTCATAAATCCGGTATCAGGGTAATTATGGATGTGGTGTATAACCATACTTCAGCCGGAAAAGGTTCGCATTTGGATTTATTGGCACCGGGTTATTTCTACCGTCAAAACAAAGACAGTACCTGGTCAAATGCCTCGGGTTGTGGAAACGAAACTGCCTCGGAACGTCCGATGATGCGTAAATTTATGATAGAATCTGTGGTTTATTGGGCTACAGAATATCATGTTGATGGTTTTCGCTTCGACTTAATGGGGATTCATGATATTGAAACCATGAATGCGATTCGTGCCGCTCTGGTTAATATTGATCCGACTATTTTTGTATACGGCGAAGGCTGGACAGCTTCTTCTTCACCATTGGCAGAAGAAAAAAGAGCAGTTAAGAAAAATGCCAGGGAGTTGAATAATATTGCAGTTTTTAGTGATGATATTCGCGATGCATTGAAAGGCAGTTGGATGCATGCTGAAATTCCCGGTTTTGTTTCCGGAACTGACAGTCTGGAAGAAAGTGTAAAATTCGGAGTTGTAGGAGCAACCCAACATCCACAGGTTGATTATTCAAAATTGATTTATTCGAAAGCGGCTTATGTAAATAATCCGACTCAGATTATCAATTATGTATCGTGTCACGACGATATGTGTCTGGTAGACAAACTGAAAGAATCAAAACCGGCCAATGCAACTGACGATGAATTGGTTCGTTTTAATAAACTGGCTCAGACAGTTGTATTTACATCGCAGGGTGTTCCCTTTATTTATGCCGGCGAAGAATTGTACCGGAATAAAAAAGGAATTCATAATACGTATCAATCGCCTGATTCAATCAATCAGATTGACTGGAATTTCAAAACTTCGCATAAAGATATTTTTAGTTATTATCAGGGATTAATTGCTTTACGTAAAGCACATGCAGCATTTCGTATTCCTACTCAGGAGTTGGTTCAACAGCATTTGAAGTTTATAGATTTGTTGACTCCAAATGTGGTCGCTTACATGCTTACAGATCATGTGAATGGTGAAATATGGAAAGATATTCTGGTTATTTACAATGGGAACAGAAAGTCCGTAACTGTTCAAATCCCTGTAGGCGACTGGAATCTTGTTTGTCATGACGGACAAATTAATCTCAGTGGAATTTCTGTTGTAAAAACAACTAATTTTGTTGTTGCACCATCTTCGGCAAGCATTATGTATGTGAAGTAAGATTTTTAGAGCCAAGAGTCAGAAGAAATTTTCAAAAAATAAAGAATGAAAAAGTCAATCTTCACAGTAGTATTTTCATTATTAATTTTTGCTGTTTCGGCTCAGGATATACCTGAGCATATTTCCTATACACGTATTTATGATTATTTGGATGAATTGGCAACGGATGGAATTATTGAGTTGAATTCGGTGGCTAAGCCATATTCCCGCTCATTTATTGCCGGGAAATTACTCGAAGCTCAGAATCAGAAAGGATTGAATAAACGCCAACTGGATGAATTGAAGTTTTTTCTGAATGAATTTGCATTGGAACAAAATAAATTGCCTCAGACACTTCTTCCTTTAGCCAAAAGCAGCCAACTTACACTTGCTTTTCTTCAACCGGCTTTTAATTATATCGATACTGTTTTTCGTGCAAGAATAACTCCGATTTTGGGAATGGACATTTACTATAATCAAAACGGAATAATTACAAAACGTTGGTATGGCGCTGATTTTCAATCTATGATTGGGAAAAATCTGAGTATTTACGGAAGTTTGCGCGATATTCAGGTAGATGGAACCCGTTTAATTAATATACCGGTTTCAGGATCACTTTTAGCACGGCCTTCCTATTTGAATGATTTTCCCGGTTATGAATACAAAGAATCAAATCTTGGAGGTGATTTTAGCGATTCGCGTGGAGGAATAAAATATGCATGGAACTGGGGTTCAATTGGATTGGTGAAAGACAACGTAATTTGGGGTGATAATTACCACGGTTCGAACATTCTTTCCGGAAGAGCGCCTTCGTTTCCCATGTTGACTTTGCATGTGAGGCCTGCAAAATGGTTCGAAATGCAATATTTCCATGGTTGGCTGGTTTCCAATGTGTTAGATTCAACACGGTATTATCTCGACAATCTGAATATCAAGCGTTATCGGATGACAAATAAGTTTATTGCTGCTAATTTGTTCACGTTTACGCCGGTCAGGAGTTTAAATTTATCTATCGGAAACTCCATTATTTATGCAGAGGACAATGTTCAACCGGCTTATTTTATTCCTATTGCATTTTATAAATCAATTGATCACACTCTTACAAAAGGATTAGGACTCGAAAACCAGAATTCGCAGGTGTTTTTAAACATAAGTTCAAGAAATATAAAACATTTGCATCTTTTTACCTCAGTTTATGCTGATGAAATAAGCTGGAGTCGATTTTTACCTAGCAGTGCAGAAAAAAATCCTATTTCGTATAAAATAGGTGCGGAATTGACTAATTTTCCAGTCGAAAATCTTTCACTGATTGGAGAGTTTACACGCACAAATATTATTAATTATAAACATTCAATTCCTGCTTTAACCTGGGCTTCGAATGGCTATAATCTCGGAAGTTATTTGGACGATAATTCTCAGGAAATATATGTTGCTTTGCGGTATAAACCAATTCGTGGATTGGATTTAAGTCTGACATACATGGATGCAAAACATGGAAATGAATATAATTATGTTCGTGATAGTCATGCAATTACTAAAATTATCAGTCAACCTTCGCTGGGGGAAATAACATGGAGTAATACTACAATTGGTTTTAATGCTCAATACGAGGTGGTTAATAATGTAAATGCAATTATTAATGTAGCTTACAGCGATATTCGCGGCTATGATATTACTTCAACACCCATTGTAGGAGAAGTTGTTAAAAACGCTCAGGGTTATCTGAATTTATTCACTCCTGCATATTTACAGGGGAAAAATACCACCATAATGCTTGGATTTAGATTTGGGTTCTAAAAAAACATAAATTCAACGAATTTCCGGTTTTCTTTGCTACTTTTGACCTGCAAACTTACAACTATTAATCTTTATGAAAACTCCGGTTATTATTGGCATTACAGGTGGTATCGGGAGTGGAAAATCTACTTTGTCAGATTTATTTCGTGCGGAAAGTTATCTGGTTTATGATTCAGATAAAGAAGCTCGTAGACTTCAAAATGAAAATCAGATTATCAAGCAAAAAATTCAGTCATTATTTGGAGAAGTTTATACCAGTGAAGGTTTAGATCGTTCTGCACTAGCAAAAATTGTATTTTCGTCACCCAATTTACTTACGCAACTCAATAATATAGTTCATCCTGTTGTGCGTGAAGACTTTAAATTGTGGAGTGCGGCTAATTCATCTGAAAAACTGCTTTTTCTGGAATCAGCTATTTTGTTTGAAAATGGATTAAATAAACTGGTTGATAAAGTGATTGTTATTACTGCTTCCGAAGCTGTTCGGATTAAACGTGTTGTAAAACGGGATAAAGTTAGTGATAAACAGGTTCGGGATCGAATGGCAAATCAAATTTCGGAAGAAGAAAAAATATCAAAAGCAGATTTTGTTATTCATTCCGATGATAATCTTCCTTTGATTGATAAAATGAAATTAATTTTGGAACAACTATAGGTTCACTGATAAAGCGATGAGGTTGAAGGAATTCCTTCAACCTCATTTCTTTTCTTGATATATCTCTGCTTAATTGAACGTTGGCAAACTTGAATGCTCCTTCGAATAACGTAAATTCTGGTCTAAATAATTTTCGTCGTACGAAATGGTAACATCAGTGATTTTTCCATTGCTGTCTTTCACGAGAGAATAAACAGGATTCACAAAACCACGGTAAGGTGCTAAATTTAGTTTTTTATATCGTTTCAATACCTCAACATGCAAAGGCTCATTTACTTTCACACCATAGTTTTCCACTAATTTTTGTCCGCCGGCAAAATCACCGGTAGATTTAATCCGCTGAATTTCAGAAAGAAGTTGACCAAAAAGTTGACGTAATTTTATATAATCATTTATAATAATATACGTTTTTCCGTCCCGTACTTTCATTTCAATTACTTTGTCAGCTGTTCCTTTTTCGTAAACCCAGGCAGCAATTAACTGACGGTTACGCATGTGTGCTTCTTCAATGTTTTTTCCGGGCTGAATGCGTGTTAACTGAGTCATTAAACCATTCATAATGAATGAATAATATTCAGCTTTGTAAGCCTCTTTATCTGGAAGCAAACCTAATTCTACAATTTTTGGATCGCCCATATAATACAGACCAAACAAATCTGCCCGAGCTTCTTCAATAGTTGAACCATAGGCTTTTAAAGCATCAGGGTCAACACCGGGTAACAATTTTCCTGAACCATGCCCCAAACATTCATGTAAATCGGTATGTAAATTATTGGTCAGGGATGAAAAATCTTTAGCACGTTTTCGTTCCGCATCGCTCCACATAAATTCTTCGGCAAATCCATTGCCCAACGAAGCCTGATCATATGCTTCAGTTATATTTTCAATTGTTACCGATTTCGACCCGTATTCATGACGAATCCAGTTCGAATTTGGTAAATTAATACCAATAGGCGTTGCCGGATAACAATCACCTGCAAGCATAGTAACCGTAATTACTTTAGCAGAAACACCTTTTACTTTTTCTTTTTTGAATTTTGGGTCAACAGGCGAATTGTCTTCAAACCATTGAGCATTTGAACTGATAATTTCAGTCCGTTTAGTTGCTTCAATATTTTTAAAATTTACAATCGATTCCCAACTTCCTTTCATGCCCAACGGATCGCCATAAGTTTCAGTAAATCCGTTTACAAAGTCTACATTTGAAGCCAAATCTTCTACCCATTTAATGGAATATTCGTCATACGTTTTTAAATTTCCTGTTTTGTAATAATTTATCAAACTGATTATTACATCCTTTTGCTTGTCATTTTCGGCCACAGCAGCAGCTTTTTCGAGCCAACCTATAATTTTAGTTATGGCTTCGCTATAGAGTCCCCCTTCTTTATATGTTTTTTCTACTAATGTGCCGTTTTCTTTTACCAGTTTGCTGTTCAATCCGTATGAAACCGGCGTACTGTCTGCAGGGTTTTTCATTTTTCCATAGAAATTTTCTACTTCAACTTGAGTTACATTCTCGTCGTAATAGTTATTGCCCGAAGTACGGATTAAATCAACACCTTCGGCCTGATTCGTACGTTTAGGATAGATTTTTGGATCGAAAATCACCGGTGTGAGTTTACTGATTAATGAATCAACAGATTCATTTTTCGAAAGGGGTAATTTGTCGGAACTAATACTTTTTACAGCTTCTTTAAAAAATAGTTCTGAAAATTCAGGTATAAATTTATCTTCGGAATAATGATGATGAAT
>JBBQMQ010000258.1:0-6304 GCA_038329115.1 Bacteroidales bacterium | reverse complement strand
GGATGAGGCGAAAAAGGTTGCCCCCTAACCCCCTAAAGGGGGAATTTAAGATAGTTTCGTTTAAATTTGTCACCTTTTCTAAAATTTAAAACGTTGGAAAAGATAAAAGAAATAATAATTATAAACAGCTATGAATAAATTAGTGATTATCGGAAATGGATTTGATTTGGCGCATGAGCTTGAAACAAAGTATGAGGATTTTTTAGTTTGGTATGTAAATCAGTCTATTTCATATAACCAAAGTTCTAAATATCAAGAATTAATCGATTTTACGGAATCAAGATTACCATATCCAGTTCCCTATTATGACTCAATAAAAGAATTTGTTAAACACAAAAATCAAAAGATAATTAATCCAAAATTTAAATATTCCTTTTTTGAAAATATTTTAGAAAAATCTCAACTTAATTGGGTTGATATTGAAAAAGAATATTTTATCGAACTTAAAAATTTTTATTTTCAGTATAATTCCAATTCTGATAGGATAAAAAAAGAAGTAATAAAATTAAATGAATCTTTGAATTTGATTAAAATTGAATTGACAGAATATCTTACTCAAGATGAGGTTCTTAAATCAATAAAAAATGATGAAATTAATATCCATTTTAATAAATTGCGATATGAATATGATAAAGATTATTCAGTTCGAAGATTAAATAATGATGAAATATATACTTTGAATTTTAATTATACTTCTACAGTAGAACAATATCTAAAATTTGAAGAAATAGAAAGAAATCCAACAAATTATATTCACGGTAAATTAAAAGATATTGAGAATCCAATTATTTTTGGCTACGGAGATGAAACAGATGAAAATTACGAGAAAATTGAAAAACTGAACGACAACGAATTTCTAAAACATATGAAATCGTTTGCCTATTTACAAACTCCTAATTATAAGAACCTTTTTGAGTTTTTGGATAGAAAAGATGAAAAATTTGAAGTTCATATAATGGGACATTCATGTGGTTTGTCTGATAGGCTTTTATTTACTCATATTCTTGAACACCAAAATTTGGAATCAGTTAAAATATATTATTATGAATACACAAATAAAGAAGGAATTATTGAAAACGATTTTTTTCAAAAGACACAAGAGCTTTCAAGGTATTTCCGTCATGACCAAAAGCATAAGATGAGAAAAGTTGTCGTTCCTTTTAATGAATCAGTTCCTCTCGTAAAATACAAACCCAAAGAATAAAACTAACTAAAAAGTCCCCTTTAGGGGATTTAGGGGCCAATATGCTTTATCCAACCCATATAGAACAAAAAATAGCTTTTTCCAGCATTCGCCAATTGTTGAAAGACAAGTGTGTGAGCACCCTGGGTGAGGAAAAAGTGGATGAAATACAATTCTCGTCGGATTATGCTGAAGTAATGAAATTACTGAGTCAGACCGACGAAATGCTGCGAGTACTTACCAACGATAGCGATGAATTACCAATTGGTGATTTCTACGATGTTCGTCCGGCCTTGTCGCGGGTTCGGATTGAAGGACTTTTTCTCGACGAACTGGAAGTTTTCGATCTGCGTCGGGCATTGGAAGCGGTGCGCCGGTTGGTGGCTTTTCTCACCAAAAATGAAGAAACACTTTATCCGCATTTAATGGAACTGGTTCAGGGAATTGATACGTTCCCTGCTATTATTAAACGGATTGATGACATCCTAAATAAGTTCGGCAAGGTGAAAGACAATGCTTCGACTGAGTTGGCACGCATTCGGAAAGATGTTTTTCAGGTGCAAAGCAGCATTTCGAGGACGTTGAATTCCATTCTGCGTCAGGCACAAGCCGATGGATATGTGGAAAAAGATGTGGCACCAACCATGCGGGAAGGCCGATTGGTAATTCCCGTTTCACCATCGTTTAAGCGCAAAATAAATGGGATCGTCCACGACGAGTCTGCCACCGGAAAGACCGTTTTCATTGAGCCGCAACAGGTGGTGGAAGCCAATAACAGATTGAGAGAGCTTGAAGGGGAGGAACGACGCGAGATTATGCGCATTTTGGTGGAGTTCACCAATTTTGTGCGACCGCATTCCGAATCCATTTTAGCTTCACAACATTTTCTGGGAGTAATAGATTTCCTGCGTTCCAAGGCACTTTTTGCCATCGAAATAAAAGCCATCAAACCACGTGTTGACGATTGTTGTCAGCTGGAATGGGCCAAAGCCATTCATCCGATTTTGTTTTTATCGTTGAAAAAGCAAAGTAAAGAAATCGTTCCGCTTGATATTACACTCAATGAAAAGCAACGCATTTTGCTAATTTCCGGTCCAAATGCCGGTGGTAAATCGGTTTGTCTGAAAACGGTGGTTTTATTGCAATATATGTTGCAATGCGGTTTGCTTATTCCGATTCACGATAGCAGCCGCGCCGGTATTTTTGATCGGTTGTTTATTGATATCGGCGACGAACAATCCATTGAAAATGACTTGTCGACGTATAGTTCGCATTTGCTGAACATGAAGTTTTTTATCAAGAACAGCAATCCCAAAACGCTGTTGTTGATTGATGAATTTGGAACCGGAACAGAACCTATGATTGGTGGAGCCATTGCCGAAGCCACGTTGGAACGATTCAACCGGAATCTGGCTTTTGGAGTGATTACCACGCATTACACCAACCTGAAACATTATGCCGAAGATGCACCCGGGATTGTGAATGGAGCTATGCTGTACGATCGTCAGCATTTGCAACCGCTTTTCCAACTGAGTATTGGCAATCCCGGAAGTTCGTTTGCCATTGAAATTGCCCGAAAAATTGGGTTGCCCGAAGATTTGATTGCCGAAGCGGCCGAGAAAGTTGGTTCTGAACATTTGGATTACGACAAGCACTTGCAAGACATTGTGCGCGATAAACGCTATTGGGAAAACAAACGTCAGCAAATTCGTCAGAAAGAAAAGAAACTGGAGGAAACGCTCGAAAAATACGAAGCCGAAATGGCCGGAATTGATAAACAGCGGAAAGAAATAACTCAAAAGGCAAAGGCTGAGGCTCAGAATTTATTGAGCGAAGCCAATGCGAAGATTGAAAATACTATTCGGCAGATAAAAGAGGCGGATGCGGAGAAGGAGAAAACAAAGCAAATACGCAAAGAATTTGAAGAATTCAGAAGCCCCCTAAATCCCCCTTTAGGGGACTTAAAGAAACCAATTTTAAAAATTGGTAAACGTTCCTCGAATTCGTCATCAGAAAAAGTCTTAAGTCCCCTAACGGGGGATTTGGGGGGCTTTTCTATTGGTTCAAACGTTCGTCTGAAAGGACAGACTGCCACGGGAAAGATTATTGAGATTCAGGATAAACAGGCTGTTGTGGCATTTGGACAAATGAAATCGACAGTGAAACTGACGAATCTGGAAACCATTAGCAATACCCAACTGAAAAAGGAAAAGCATAAATTTGAAAACCTTGGCAACACTACTACCGACGAAGTTCGCCAACGCAAACTAACTTTCAAATCTGAAATTGATGTGCGGGGTATGCGGGGCGACGAAGCCATTCAGGCCGTGATGTATTTCATTGATGATGCGGTGATGGTGGGTGTGGCTTCTGTAAATATATTACATGGAACAGGAACAGGCGCTTTGCGTCAAATGATTCGTCAATATCTCGGAACAGTAAACGGTGTGAAAAGCTACAAAGACGAACATGTTGAATTCGGTGGAGCTGGCATAACCATCGTGGAATTTGATTAAGAGAATTTAGAGTTTATGGGAAAATGATTTTACTGTTAAACCAGTAAGAATTGTAGGTAACCAAAAAAGAATGAAAATTCGGCCACTTTACTTACAAAAAAACTCAACCCATTTGTAGAGAATCCATAAATGCCAATAAAGAACATTGCAATTCCAAAATACATAATATAATTCCCAATTCCCTTCTTATCAACTTCTGGATAGAATAAATCTGATATAATCAAAATTATTCCTGTAATAGTACAAGGTACTGAAAAAAAAGAGAGCGGAGAAAGTATTACTCCAAAGAAAGGAGGAATGCTGATGTTATTTATTAGTACAAATGCACTCAATAATGCGAAAACAAGGCTTACTATGGTGAATACTATTGCAATTTTCAATTTATTATTCATAAATTTTTTTGCAAATATAAGAATATTTTTACTTCTTATCCAATTGTCCGAAAACCTTTTTCAATAAATCATTTACCCGGGCTGCAGGGTTGGTACGAATGGCTTTTTCCTCTGCAGCAACCTTTACAAACAATGCATCCAACGCCTTTTCCGTTACGTAATCTTCTATGTTGACATTCACCTTTTTCAATCCCGACATCGATCCCATGGTGCTGCCGGCAACCGAGTTATAACCCGAGCTGAGGGTGTTCCAGGTTTGAATGGTTGATACATTAGCTACCAGCGGCTTGCTTAGCGAAGCTTTTACCTTAGGGGCAAAAGCGACTTTCAGTTGCGGGTAGGTGGCTTTTCGGAGATATTCTGTAGCAGCATTTTCTTTTCCAAACAAAATTCCCATCGCATCGTTAATGCTCATTTTTGAAATGGCATCTATAAAGATGGGTCTGGCAGATTTTACAGCATCTTCGGCGGTTCGATTCAGACTCAACACCGTTTTATTGACCAGCGCTTGTCCGCCCGGAATCAACCGGATATTATCAACAATTGGCTTTGCTTCGGGAGGTAACATTAACTTTAAAACGGCATCGTTGTAAAAACCATTTTCAGCACCGAGTGTCGAAACTGCTTTCGCAATCCCCTCATTCAGTGAATTTTTTAATCCGGCGATGTTTTCATCATTCGTTACTGCCGACGAAGGATTTACGATTTTCGACAATTGATTTTTCAAGTTCGGAAACTGTGCCTGTGCCATGATTGTCAAAGATAGAATGATCAAAAGAAGGATGTTTTTCATGATAGTATTCTTTTTAAGTTTTAGAAACAATAAATATGCCGTTTTATCAGGAAGAATTTCACAGTGATGAACAGCATTTAAAAAACAGTTTGAATTATAAAATGTTTACTTACTAAAACAAAAGCCCGAATGAATCAATTCACCCGGGCTTTTGTTTAGTAAATTAAGGAATTAATCTTCTTCTTTTGCTTTGAATGATTCCCACACAAAATATGCTATTAATGCTATAAAAGCAACCAGTGCAGTAATTTGTGCTCCTGTACCAGAAGGATCTTTCCATACATTGAGATTTAAAACTTCGCCGTCGCCGGTAAAGAAGATAACAAAGGCACCGAATACTCCAAACAAGGCAGCTCCGGCAATAAATCCCGAGGAAATAAGAATACCACGCTGTACACGTGAATTGTTCAGTTTTTCATTCTTTGTGCTTTTCGAGAACCAATGATTTAGCAAACCACCGACAACAAGCGGTGTATTCAATGGAAGCGGAATAAACATTCCCAGTGCAAAAGCCAACGGAGATATGCCCAGCCAGTTAATCAAAACAGAAATGACAGCACCTACACCCAACAATACCCAACTCACACCCGAACCCGACATAAGCGGTTCGATAATGGCAGCCATGGCATTTGCCTGAGGTGCCGTCATGGGTTGCGGATGCTGTGGAGTCTGAACAAAACCGTAGGCCTGATTCAAAATAAATATTACAATTCCAACGGTTGCTGCCGAAACCAATGTGCCTAAAAATTTATAGGTTTGCTGTTTTGCCGGTGTTGTTCCTAGCCAATAACCGACTTTCAAATCGGTAATGAAACCTCCGGCCATGGATAACGCCGTACACACAATGCCACCGATGATTAACGAACTAACCATTCCCTGCCAGCCTTTCAGTCCGACAGCAACTAAAACCACTGAAGAAAGTATAAGGGTCATTAATGTCATTCCCGAAACCGGATTTGAACCAACAATAGCAATGGCATTGGCAGCCACTGTGGTAAACAGAAATGAAATAATAAGTATAGTGACTAAAGCTACAACCGCCTGTAATAAGGTGATTTTTACTCCAATTAATAAGAAAACAAATACGGCAATCAACGTTAAAAAAATCAATAGCATTACAAATGACATTCTCAGGTCTTTTTGTGTCCGTTCCACTTTTACTTCCGAATGCGTTTTAGTACCCATTCCAAAAGCTAATTTGAATGCTCCGCCAATTACTCCTGATGATTTAATAATACCAATAATTCCCGCCATGGCAATAGCGCCAATACCAATTGGACGGACATAAAGTTTGAAAATCGTTTCTGCTGTCATTGTTGCAAAAGGATTGATTCCTCCGGTTAATGACGCGGATAATGCACCCATCTCATTCACCAATGGTATAAAGACCAGCCATGACAACAATGAACCAACCGTGATA
>JBBQMQ010000257.1:0-6308 GCA_038329115.1 Bacteroidales bacterium | reverse complement strand
TGTTTCGGGAAGTTTGCCTTTGCATCCAAAGCAACCACACTGTCGTTCATGCATCGGCTGAAAATAACATTTCCATCTGTCGAAATTCCTTCCGTTTCGCGCACTTCATGGCGATTGGTACGCCAGATAACCTTTCCTGTTTGAGCGTCAAGTGCCGTCCAATAGCGGTCGGGGGCAGTAATAAATACCTTTCCGTGCGAATAAACCGGAAAAACTGCAGCTGGCGAATAATGCATTCCGCCATTGCCGTTGTTCCATTTCCAGGCGAGACTTCCGTCTTTTTCGTTCAAGGCATAGAAATAAGTGTCCCATGCACCGAAATAAACTTTGTTTTCCGCAATAACAGGTTTCGATTTCATATAGCCCTTTAAGCCAAAGAACTTCCACAGAATTTCTCCTGAATTCAAGTCAATAGCACGGAAACAACCGTCGCTACCGCCAATAAAAACGGTATCGTTCTGAATCACCGGGTCGCCCATAACGGCACGGGCGGTGGTGATTTTCCAAATCTGTTTTCCATCGTTGGAATTTAAACAATAAATACCGTCATCAGTTGATCCAAACACCAGCTTACCGCTACTTACCGCCGGCGACGAGAAAATACGGCTTCCTGTTTTGAAACTCCATATCAATTTTCCTGTGGAAGCTGAAACAGCATTCATTAAACCCGAATCGTCGCCGAAAAAGACATTATTCCTGTAACAGGCCGGAATTCCATAAATTGCTTTGCGGGTTTCAACATGCCAGATTTCACGTACATTTTTTTTGGTTTTATTGATATCAAAGGAAGGACGGATTGACGCATCGGGTTGTCCGTAATCCTTATTTTCGAGTGGCAGTGTAAGCCATAGGCGTTGTTCGTGACCGATTTTTTTTTCATAAACCCGCATGGAATCTGAAATGGAATAAATAGAATAACCACCTACCGGCTCTTTTGCCCGCAACGTGGAACGATTCACAATTCCGGGAATTCCATCGTAATTCAGAATCACATTCCGGTGATAATGTCCATTCAACACCGCCTGAATATTGAATTTTCGCAATACATCAGTCATATTGTACCAATTATCTACATCGCCGTTCAACAACGGATAATGCGTAATGACAAACACTGGCATTTTATCCCCGGTTTTCTCTAGTTCCGATTTAGTCCAGTCGATATCCTGCGGAGCAATGTGTCCATCGCCCATTTTCAGCATCGGTCCGGTAGTAAAACCAATAAATTCAAATCCTTTGTGGGTAAACGAAAACTTATCGTTTCCGAAAATTCGTATAAAATCGGTGGCTCCCGATTCGCTCCAGGTTGTTTCGTGATTTCCGGCGGTGATAAAATAAGGAATGGTAAGCTGATCGAGAATTTTCTTAGCAGCTCGCAATGACAAGCTGTCGCCATTTTCAGACACATCGCCCGAAACAAGTACAAAATCGAATTCAGGAGTCGAATTAATCTCATTCACCGCATTTTGAAGATCTTCTACCGGTACATGATTATTTACCGAAATGTGCAAATCGGTAATAAGAGCAAACCGAAACGGTTCTGTTGCAAAAACAGAAAAAGTGAGTGTACAAAGTATGAAGATCAGGAATTTCTTCATTTCTTTCTATTTTTTGAATGAATATTTTGGTTTAACACGATACTTAACCACGTACAAAGATACAACAGTTAAAACAATTTCGTACAAAAACAATGAAAAGTTTTATTCAAAAAAAAATGGAATCACACTTTTCAGTATAACCCCATTTTTCAAAAAAATCAAAAATTTATCAAACATCTATGGAACTTATTTCCACTAATAATTCATCTTTCATAACTGACTGACCCGATTGTACTCGGATTTTACGAATCACGCCGTTGCAGTTTGCCGAAATTTCATTCTGCATTTTCATGGCTTCAAGTGTCAGAATGGGTTCACCTTCGTTCACCAGATCGCCTTCTGCCAGAAAAATATCCACAATCTTACCGGGCATTGGAGCAACTATATTATTTTCGTCAATTTGTTTGCCATCCTTATCAATCATACCATGTCGAATGTACGAAAAGAGTGATTCAAGACTGAATTTATACTCCACACCATTCACCTTCACGACAGCTTTATTTTGGTCACGCGAAACCAGTTCACAATGGTAACGTTTTCCATTCCAATCGAATACATAGTAAAAATCTTCCTGTTCAACAAAATCAATATCTTGTTCAACTCCATTTATTACTGGTTTTGATTCCTTCGGAATGTATATTTTAAAGCGTTTACCGTTTTCCCTTAAAGCAATAAATAATCGCGAAGCATCGCGTTTATAAATATAAGATGTTCCCATAAAATTAATTTACCATTTATTCATTTACGATTTACGATTGTATCTTAATCGTTTATATTTTATACAAAACTAACCTTTATACGTCTCCATCTCCTTTAGAGAAGGCTGGGGTAAGGTCAGTAATTCAACCTTTTATTCAGTACCCAAACATTGAGCGAATCATTTTTATAAGTTGGCAAATCGGACGAAAGCTGGAGATATTCTGCAGCATACATGATGGTTGCAGCCAAAGCACCAATCATTTCATCTTCTTCGTTTTCGAGCATTTCAGGCGTAAAAACCTGATCGACCCATCGTGTTGTGTAAGTTGCGTTTACAAATTCAGGATGTTTCAAAACAGTTCGGCAAAACGGAACCGTAGTTTTCAAACCAATCAGGCTGAATTCGTATAAGGCATTCAACGTTTTTTCAATTACATCGTTTCTATCGGTTCCATGAACAATAATTTTTGCCACCATCGAATCGAAATACGGCGTAACCACTGACCCGCTCTGAACTCCACTTTCGATGCGGATAAAGTTGCTTTGCGGAAAATGAATTTTATCAATAAATCCGGTTTGCGGACTAAAACGGTTTTGTGGATCTTCGCAATTTACACGGCATTCGATAGCCCAACCATTTATTTTTATATCTTCTTGTTTCATGGTAAGTTCTTGCCCAAGTGCTACACGAATTTGCCAGTCTACCAAATCCACACCGGTTACCATTTCAGTCACCGGATGTTCCACCTGAATACGTGTGTTCATTTCCATAAAGTAATAGGAACCGTCCTCATCCATAATGAATTCTATGGTTCCGGCCGAATAATATCCTATTGATTTTGCAAAACGAACAGCCAACTCACCCATTTCTTTTCGCATGGCAGGCGTAACACTTGCCGAGGGAGCTTCTTCCAGTATTTTCTGATGTTTCCGTTGCAATGAACATTCCCTTTCGCCTAAATGAACCACGTTTCCGTGTTTGTCACCCATAATCTGAAATTCCAAATGTTTCGGATTTTGCAGGTATTTTTCAACAAACATATCACCATTTCCAAATGCAGCCTGAGCTTCATCCGAAGCCGATTTAAAATTTCGTTCTATTGTTTCGGGTTTCTCAACTATTCGCATACCACGACCACCACCGCCTGCCGAAGCTTTGAGAATGACCGGATAACCAATTTTATCAGCAAATTCCTTTGCAACCTGAGCATCAATAACCGGACCGTCACTTCCCGGAACTAAAGGCAAACCGGCAGCTATTGCCATGCTTTTAGCAACCGTTTTCAAACCCATATCGCGGATTAACTGAGGAGATGGACCGATAAAATTAATATTATTTTTAATACATAGTTCGGCAAAATCGGGATTTTCAGATAAGAATCCATATCCGGGATGAATCATATCTATATTGTTTTCAATTGCCAGTTTTACAATAAGTTCAGCATCCAGAAATACCGGTTTTTCGTTGTTGGCATCCCTTGCCGGAATAATTTCATCGGCAAATTTGAGATAAAGCGCGTCAGGTTCTTTATCGCTCTGAAAAACCACAGCTAAAATCCCTAATTTATGTGCTGAGCGTATGATACGAATCGCAATTTCACTCCGGTTTGCAATTAATAGTCGTTTTTTCATTCTGTTATGTTGTTATTTGCCTTACCCCTGAATCCCCTAAAGGAGACTTTAAGAAGTGCGTTTATCAGATTTATTTTATAAAAAGTAACTAAGTTCCCCTTTAGGGGCTAGGGGTTATAAAGGTATGCTTCCGTGTTTTCTGGCCGGTTTATGATACTGTTTGTTGGACAAAATTTCAAAAGAAGTAATTAATATGTTTCGGGTATCAGCAGGAACAATAACTTCATCAATCAAGCCGAATTCCTCTGCTTTGTAAGGATTTGCCACCTCATTTTTATATTTATCAATTAGTATCTTTTCAAGTTCCGCTTTATTTTCGGCTTTTGCTAATTCGTGCTTATTCACAATTTTAATTGCACCAGCAGGTCCCATAACTGCAATTTCTGCTGTCGGCCACGCAAAATTAAAATCACCGCCTGTATTTTTGCTACTCATGACAATATATGCACCACCATACGCTTTTCGGGTAATTACAGTAATTTTAGGAACGGTTGCTTCACAGAATGCATATAATAATTTTGCACCATTGCGAATTATACCATTATGCTCCTGTTCAATTCCCGGAAGAAATCCGGGAACATCTTCCATAATCAATAATGGAATATTAAAAGCATCACAATACCGAACAAAACGTGCGCCTTTAATACTGGCATTTATATCAAGAGCTCCGGCCATTACTTTAGGCTGATTTGCAACAATTCCTATACTTTTTCCATTTAACCGGGCGAATCCGACAAGTATATTTTGTGCAAATTTTTCGTGTACTTCAAAAAAAGATTCCTTATCAACAATAATATTAATAATTTCCTTCATGTCATAAGGCCGGTTCGGATCATCCGGAATAATTTTATTCAAAAATTCCTGACGTGAATGATAACTGTTTATCAGATTTGAAACCGGCAATGTTTCGTAATTATTGGAAGGAATATATGACAAAAGCTTACGAATAAGCATTATAGTGTGCTCTTCATCATCCGAAACAAAATGTGCGACACCACTTTTACTGGCATGAACATTACCTCCACCCAAACCTTCCATATCAACATCTTCATTGAGAACTTCTTTCACCACGTCTGGTCCGGTTACAAACATATAGGATGTCTGATTGGTCATAAATATAAAATCAGTGAGTGCAGGAGAATAAACGGCACCACCGGCTGCCGGACCAAGAATGGCACTTATTTGAGGAATAATTCCTGAAGACCTGACATTGTTTTTAAAAATCGTGGCATAGGCCGATAAACTTTTTACACCTTCCTGAATACGTGCGCCACCGGAATCCATCAAACCTACAATCGGTGCTCCGAGCTTAAGAGCCATTTCCTGCACTTTCGAAATTTTCATTCCATGCGAATAACCAAGTGAACCTCCTAAAACGGTGAAATCCTGAGCATAAGCAAACACGCTTCTGCCCTGCACCAAACCTCGTCCAACAACCACACCATCTCCAAAATTTGATTGTTTGCTGCTCATTGGCGTTTGCGAAGGCGATACAAATGCATCAAATTCAAAAAATGTTCCTTCATCGAAAAGAACATTTATACGCTCACGAGCAGTTAGTTTTCCTTTCAAATGCTGACGATGTGCAGCATTATCTTCCAATTCCTGTAACGCTTTTAATCGTTGTTCAAATACTTCATTTTTATTCATTCTAGTCAGTTGGATGATTGTTAACTTTAATCTAACAAATACAGATTAATTTCGTTCAAATTTATTATTTGAGGTTATTATTTTTGCACAAATGTAAGTAATTTGTGCAAAAATCAACCTGTTTTTCATTTTAATAACTTTATTGACATTTTTATTTTGATAAGGGACAAACCCTAAAAATTAATTAAAGTTATGTATATCAGATAAAATACAAATAATTAATATCAACATTTATTTAAGAAAATCAACTAAAAGAAATTCAAAAGAAAACTGTACTTTTTTCAACATTAATATAGATATTGATATTTATGCATTTTTAGTGATGTGTTTACATTTCATATTCATAATCAGAATCAAAACTTCTGAAATTTATTCACTCTGTTTATTTTTTCGTTCAAATTAACACAAATTGCATTATCAGTCAAAATAATTGGATAAAATTATGTATAAAATTTGGATATGTTAAGTATGTTTTGTATGTTTGTAATATTTATTTTTTTCATGTAGTTCATCTAGTTAAATTGTAATTTTTGCAATATAAATCCAGTTCACAAACCAATATTATTAATTAACAAATTTACGATCATGAAAATTGAAAATGAAAAAATTGTTTTAAAAGATTTGAATGAAAATTTAAAGTCTTTGATGTCTGTGCCTACTTACGAAATTGGCAGTTACACTTTTGATGTTGGAAAAAGATTATTGATAAAGCAGGGTGAGTCGGTAAAACTT
>JBBQMQ010000256.1:0-6317 GCA_038329115.1 Bacteroidales bacterium | reverse complement strand
ATACGAGTACAGAAATTTATGGGCCTTTCCATGGAATGTTCAAGTTGTCATAACAACTCTCATGTTGGTCAATTTGATGTCAACGGGAAAACAGATTGTACCAGATGCCATGGGTTCGATACTTGGGAGAGAACTAAATTTGACCATATTACATCCAGATTTAAGTTGGAAGGAGCTCATTTTAGTGTAAAATGTAATGAATGCCACAAGCAAATAACCGACGAAAAAGGAAAACATATCCAGTATAAATTTAAAAGCATAGAATGTACAAATTGTCATTCGTCATAATGGAGCTTTAATAATACATACTTAACCATCAATTAACTACTACTTTATGCCTATAAAAAATAGTACTATTTTAATTTTTTATACACATTTCTATCTATTGTAAAAAATTAAAAGTTTAATAATTTTACATTTCATATAAATTGTCATAGTGAATTGATTAACATACTAATTTTTTCGAAACAATTTTGATTTAGCATAAAATTAAATCAGTACAAGATGCGTAGATTCATTCTTATTTCATTATTTGCAATGATGATGACATTTGTCTTTGGAGAATCACCTCATGGCATAGGATTTAATAAGCAATGTGATATATGCCATACAACTGATAATTGGACGAAAATCAAACCAACCGGCTACAATCATGACACAACCAGCTTCCCTTTGGTTGGTCAGCATAAAACTGTAGGATGCAGAAAGTGTCACGTTGATTTAGTTTTTTCAAACGCAAAAACTGCTTGTAATTCCTGTCATAAAGATGTTCATCAACAAACAGTTGGACTTGATTGCCAACGGTGCCACAACCAAAATTCCTGGACAGTAAAAAATATAATTGAAATTCATCAAAAAAGCAAATTTACTTTAACCGGTAATCACGCTCAACTTGATTGTAATCAATGCCATAAATCTGCATCTTTATTGCGTTATGATCCAATGAGATCAGATTGTATAGATTGTCATGCCAAAGATTACAATGCAACAACAAATCCTTCTCATAAACAATCAAGATTTCCAACTGATTGCACACTTTGTCACAATCAGAACAATTGGTTATCAGCCACATTTAATCATAACATCACAAATTTCCCATTAAAAGGCGGACACATCGGAGTGGATTGTATTAAATGTCATGCAACCGGATATGTAGGCACTTCAACACAATGTGTAAGTTGTCACCTCACCAATTATAATGCAACTACTAATCCAAATCATACATTAGCAAAGCTTGGAACTTCTTGTGAAACCTGTCATAACACAACAGCATGGCAACCATCGACTTTTAATCATAATACTGCAACCACATTTCCTTTAACCGGAGCTCATATCGGTGTGGCTTGTAATGCGTGTCATATCAATAACTTCAATCCGATTCCTACCACCTGTGTTAGTTGTCACTTAACAAACTATAATGCGACTACAAATCCAAACCATAAAGCAAGTCCTTCAGTGTTTACCACAAATTGCATTACCTGTCATAATGTAACTGCATGGATTCCAGCACCACTATTTAATCATACTTCATTTTTCCCTATATCAAGTGGTAGACATTCGGGGATAAGTTGTGCTATATGTCATAAAAATGCTTCAAATTATACTACTTTTACATGCGTAACTTCTGCTTGTCATGGAAATGCGCATAATCAAAATCAGGGAAGTACCGGCTGTTATTCATGTCATCCAACGGGAAGAGGGGGATAATAAATTCAATGTTTCCCAATAAATGACTTAGTTTTAAAAGCTTTTTTTTACAAATAACTTCACAAATCTCTAATGTACAAACTCAATTTACTATTCCTCCTTATATTTTTATCAACAACTTTATTTTCAGAATCTCCTCATGGTAAAGGATTTAAATATAATTGTTCAGAGTGTCATAATACTGAAAGTTGGAATGTAATAAATTATAAAGGTTCTTTTGATCACAATAAAACACGTTTTCCTTTAATAGGTCAGCATAAAATTATTGGTTGTCGGTTTTGCCATCCAACGCTTGAATTTTCAAAATCAAAAAAAGAATGCTCAGAATGTCATCAAGATATTCATCAGGGAACAGTTGGGAAAGATTGCAACAGATGTCACACTCCTAAATCATGGATTGTTATGAATGTGAAACAATTGCATGCACAGATTGGTTTTACATTACAGGGTTCACATGCAAGCGCAGATTGTAGCAGATGTCATTCATCATCTTCTCAATTATATTTCTATAATATTCGTACGGATTGTTATGCATGTCATAAGGCTAAATATGTGGCAACTACAAATCCGAATCACATAAGTGTTGGTTTTGATACAAATTGTGGAAATTGCCATAATATGACCGGACAAAATTGGTCGGCAAATGGTAAAGGATTTATTCACAGCATTTTTCCATTGACCGGGGCACATAATATTGATTGCATATTATGTCATAAAACGGGTGAATATAAGACTAAACTTTCAACTGACTGTAAAATTTGTCACTCGGTTCAATATTCACAAGCAAAATCAAAGATTCCTGCACATGCAACCAAGTATATAAATTACGCCTGTTCTGATTGCCATTCGCCTTTGAGTTGGAGCTCAGGTATACGGTTTTCACAGCACGACAGTTGGTTTGGAATTTACTCAGGCAGACATCGGGGTGCCTGGAACAAATGTACTGATTGCCATAACAATGATGCTACATATAAAGCAAATTGTAAAAAATGTCACGATTAAACTAAGATAACAAAATAAAAGTCATGAAGAGTTACTTCTTAATTTTCTTATTTTTTTCAGTTCATATAGCTGTTTTCAGTCAAAACTCATCTGAAGTTTTGACTGGAAAAGTTTCCTATATAAGTTCTCAAAATGTGTATGTCAAATTTGAAAACACAGATGGCATTCAGGTTGGTGACACTTTATTTACAATGCAGGATAACAAACCTCAACCGGCTTTAATCGTTACAAGTCTGTCAACAATTTCGTGTATTGGAACACCTGTTTCAGGGAGCAAATTATCCTCTAAAACTCAAATTATTGCAAAAAAGAAAATTACTAAAACCGAAATTACTGAAAAAGCCAAAGAACCAAAATCGGTTAACGAAGAAGCCATTGTTAAAGCTTTTAAAAAGAAAAAAGCCGAAGAACCCAAAGCACGTTTTGATGGACGACTATCTGTTTCTTCCTATACCAATGTTTCCAATTACAATACAAATCAACGGTTTAGATATAATCTGACGTTAAATGCACCTAATATTGGAAATTCAAATCTGAGCTTTGACAGTTATTTATCATTCACCCATTTAATTTCATTTCCAGCGAAAACCACTGATTGGCAAGGATTGAATAATGCACTGAAAATATATAGTTTATCGTTTAAATATGATTTAAGTAAAACCGCTTCAATTTCATTAGGACGCAGGATAAATGTAAATATGGCTAACATTGGAGCCGTGGATGGATTACAATTTGAAAATACAGGCAAATACTTTTCTTATGGCGCATTAATCGGGTCAAGACCAAATGATTTAACCTACGGTTTTGATTCTAAGTTAGTGCAATATGGCGGATTCTTAAGTCATCATATTGAAAATACAACTGGAAATATGCAAACTTCATTTGCATTTTTCAATCAAATGAATAATTTTAAAACCGATCGTCGGTTTGCTTACTTTCAACATACCAATTCATTGTTGAAAAATTTTGATCTTTTTTGTTCCTTTGAATTTGACTTGTATAAAGTATTAAATTCAGTTCCACTGAATACATTTGATTTAACCAGTACGTACGTTTCGCTGCGCTATAAACCAGTAGATAATCTGTCATTATCATTGGCTTATGATGCCCGAAAAAATGTTTATTATTACGAAACCTATCCACAAAACAAGCTGGACAGCATTCTGGATAAGGAAACCAGACAAGGGTTGCGATTTAATTTCTATTACCGTCCGTTTAAGAACTTTACATGGGGAGGAAATGCAAACTATCGATTGCCATCTTATATAAACAGCGATACTGTTCCGACAATGAATGCCAGTAGTTTTATCAGTTACAGCCGATTACCGTTGGATATTTACGGAACAATTAATGTCATGGCACTTCGGTCGGTCAATACAGACGGAATGGTTTACGGCATTTCATTGTCGCGCGATTTCTTTGCCGGAAAAGTAAATGCACAAGTTGATTATAGAATGACAAATTACTCCCGAAAATCAGTATTGACTTCGTCGGAAAACACAGCAACAGTAAGTATTTTTTGGAGAATTGCCAGGAAAACAACTATTTCAGGGAACTTTGAAGGAACTTTTACTAAAGATGCCAATTATACCACACCCAATAATTACGGCAGAATGTATATAAATATCAGCCAACGATTCTAGGAACTCAACCGTTTTTCTTATTCTTCAATAAATCTTCCAGTTTCATTAATTCATCCCGATATTGAGCGGCTTCTAGAAATTCAAGTTTCTTTGCTGCATCCTGCATAGCTTTTTTGGTTTTTGCAATTGCTTTTTCCAATGCAGAATTTGACATATATTGAACCACTGGATCGGCAGCAATGCCATTCATTATTTCCGGTTCAATATAAGCATTTGGTTCAATCTTACTGAATGAATTCCTTTCTCCTTTGATAATGGCAGTTGGAGTAATGCCGTGAGCTTCATTATATGCCAATTGTTTTTCACGTCTTCTGTTCGTTTCCGAAATGGTTTTCGCCATGCTGTCGGTAATTTTGTCGGCATACATAATCACTCTTCCATTCAGGTTTCGGGCAGCACGACCGGCGGTTTGAGTGAGCGACCGATGCGAACGTAAAAAACCTTCTTTATCAGCATCCAAAATGGCAACCAGCGAAACTTCAGGCAAATCCAGCCCTTCGCGTAACAGATTTACGCCCACCAGCACATCATAAACTCCCCGGCGTAAATCTTCCATGATGACCACACGATCCAACGTTTCCACATCGGAGTGAATATAATTACAACGAACTCCCATTTTACCAAGATAATCAGTAAGTTCCTCAGCCATACGTTTTGTAAGGGTCGTTACAAGCGTCCGTTCACTTTTTTCTGCTCTGATTGTAATTTCTTCGAGCAAATCATCAATCTGATTCAAACTAGGGCGCACATCAATAATCGGATCAAGTAATCCGGTAGGACGAATCAATTGATCAACCACAATTCCTTCGCTTTTCGCCAGTTCATAGTCTGCGGGAGTGGCACTTACATAAATAGTTTGTGGCGCCATATCCTCAAATTCCTCAAATTTCAATGGGCGGTTATCTTTTGCTGACGGCAACCGGAAACCATATTCAACCAGGTTCAGTTTGCGGGCTGCATCACCACCAAACATGGCGCGAATTTGAGAAATACTCACATGACTTTCGTCAATAACCAATAAAAAGTCTTTGGGGAAATAATCCAACAGGCAAAATGGTCTGGTACCGGCAGCTCTGCCATCGAAATAACGGGAATAGTTTTCAATTCCAGAACAATAGCCGAGTTCTTTTATCATTTCCAAATCGTAATTTACACGTTCGTAAATCCGTTTTGCTTCGTAAGGTTTGCCAATAGAGCGGAAATAATCAACTTGCTTGGCTAGGTCAATTTCAATATATTGGATGGCTTGAGCTATCCGTTCTTTTGTGGTGACAAAAATGCTTGCAGGATAAATTTTGTAAGCATCAAATGTCTCAATAACATGGAAGTTCAACGGATCGACGGTTTGAATTTCTTCTATTTCGTCGCCCCAGAACATTACCCGAAGTACAAAATCGGAATAAGCCAGAAAAATATCAATTGTATCTCCTTTTACCCTGAAATTCCCACGATTTAATTCTATTTCGTTACGCGAATACAAACTATCCACCAACGTTCTGAGAAAAACATTGCGAACCAATTTCTGTCCACGTTGTATTTCAATTACATTGCTGGTAAAGTCGTCAGGATTGCCTATACCATATATGCACGAAACCGACGAAACAACCAACACATCCCTCCTACCCGATAGCAAAGCCGAGGTTGTAGCAAGTCTTAACTTCTCAATTTCCTGATTTATAGATAAATCTTTTTCGATGTAAATATCACTTACCGGCAAATAGGCTTCGGGTTGATAATAATCGTAATACGACACGAAATATTCTACCGAATTTTCAGGAAAAAACGATTTGAATTCGCTGTAAAGCTGAGCGGCAAGTGTTTTATTGTGACTAAGAACCAACGTGGGTCGCTGAACCTGCTGAACAACGTTGGCAATGGTAAATGTTTTGCCCGAACCGGTCACACCCAGCAAAGTTTGATACGGAATATCTGCATTCAAACCTTCTACAAGTTGTCTGATTGCTT
>JBBQMQ010000255.1:0-6375 GCA_038329115.1 Bacteroidales bacterium | reverse complement strand
CTTAGAAAGTTTTTCAGCACGCTTGCCGAAAAGTATAGTTGGTCTTTTTGTCTGCGATATTCACTATCGTTATTTATTTAATCCAAAATATCGAAATCTAAATCAAATTGCTGCCTGAGTTTTTCAGCAGACCCTAATTATACTTTAGTTCGGATTTTTCGGGTTAAAGCAACCATTGTATTATGACCTATACTATCAAAGGTTTGGAATCATTAATTACCGTTAGTGAATAATGTAATAGCGACAAGTTATCACAGACAACATAGCATAATTGGCTCATTAATAAATATTTATAAATTACAACAAAGCGTAAGCTATTTAACAATAACCTTTGTAACTATCTTTATTTTATTAATTGGGACTCATCATACAGTAAAATAAAAAATGGCTACCCAGAGTCAACCGGATAGCCATTTTCAAGTATAAAATGAATTTAATTACTTTGCTTGAGCTGCTTTAATTTCCTTACTTATAGCTTCATACTCTGCATCCATTTGCAAACGGTAATACAATTGTTTTAAGGGCAATTTGTATTCAACTTCTTGTTGATTCAATTCGATTGCTTTTTTGTAAAATGGAATTGCTTCACGATAAACAAGGTCAATTTTTTTATCTTCAGCTTTAAACTGATTTGTATCTTTAATCTTACTTGCTTCTTTTGACATTTTAACTGCGTTATTGTAATATGCACGACCCAATTCGGCATAAGCTTCGGGTTTGGTAGGATCCAATTCAATTGCTTTTTTCAACGTTGGAATGGCCTCATCGTAATTTTCGAGTGTCAAATACAGCTGACCTTTAACAAGCTGATATTGAAAATTGTTTGGTTCTCTTAGAATTGCAGAATTCAGATAAATCAAAGCGTCAGAAATTTTATTCGTTCTAATGTAATAGTTAATCAAATTTTGCATAAACCATGGTTCCGAAGGGAATTTCTCTAAACCGTCTTTCAAGGTCTTCACATATCTTACTGAATCTTTTAGCGAGTTGTATTCTTCACTTAAAAGTTGATATACATCGTTAGTGCGATAGGTATCACTTTTTAAATCTTCGAAAATTGAAATTGATTTTTTGTATAGTTTCGCTTTTGAAAATGCAACTCCAGTAAAATATTTAATTTTCTTATAAGTTGAATCAATTGGAATTTCTTTACCCATCAAAGGCAAATTAGGAATTCCCAAATAAACTTCGAAAACCTTAACTGTTTCTTGATATTTTTCCTTTTCGTACAAATAAGCTCCCCAACTTATTAAGTTTTCAGATTTTGTATAAAAGTCTTTTATAAGCTCTTTAATCTGCTTTCTGAATCTGGGTTTTACTTTTCCTTTAGCGTCGGGCAATTGATCAAGACTATCAGCAACTATTAAATAGCTGTAAGATTTCATCATGGCTTTACCTTTGGCAATAGTATCAAGAGGTAATCGTGCTACCGCTTTTACATACAATAAATCATTTTCTTTCGAATCAACCAAACCAGCAACATACCAGGTATTAGCATCGTTCTTTGTTGTTGAATCCTTCAAAGCCAATTGAATAGCTTCACGGGCACCTGGAAAATCAGGAGTTTCCATTAAAGCTTTATTCTTTGCTTTTGAAACATTTGCTTTTTGTGCAAAAGATATAGTAAAACTAGTTACTATCAAAAGTGATAAAATAATTTTTTTCATGACGAATAATTTTTTAGTTATTTCTAATTTTACTTTAGCCAACTAACCTCATGAAGTTAGTTGGCTTTATTAATATTTAATCTTCAGTATCCTCTAGTATTTCAGTTATTGAATCTTCAGTAGTAATATCTTCAATTGAAATTTCTTCAATTTCCGTTACCGGAATTTCGGACGAAATTTCATCTATTACTGCTTCCTCTTCTTTTTCTGACAACACTTTACAAACCGAAGCAATTTCGTCGTTACGCTTTTCAAGATTAATTAAACGAACACCCTGAGTTGCACGTCCCATTACCCTGACATCAGCCACTTTTAATCGAATAGTTATACCTGATTTGTTGATAATCATTAAATCACTATCGTCGGTTACATTTTTAATAGTAACCAATTTGCCTGTCTTTTCGGTGATATTAATGGTCTTAACACCTTTTCCACCACGATTAGTGACACGATAGACCGGAATTGTTTGCCCGTTTTCGTCCAAAAGCAAATTGCCTTCTTCATCAACTTCATCAAGCAAAGTTCGTTTGCCATATCCTTGTTGAGAAACAACCATTATTGTTTCGTTGTCTTCTTTATTTACACAAACCATGCCAACAACTTCGTCCTGGCCATCATCATCCAACGTCATTGCGCGAACACCGGTTGCAGTACGACCCATTTCGCGCACTTTCGATTCATGGAAACGAATAGCACGACCATTGCGGTTTGCCATCAAAACTTCAGCGTTTCCGTCGGTCAAACGAACCTGAATCACCTGATCGTCTTCACGAATGGTGATTGCATTCACACCGTTTTGACGCGGACGGGAATATGCTTCGAGTGATGTTTTCTTGATAACTCCGTTTTTAGTTCCGAAAATCAGATAATGTGAATTAATATACTCACTGTCTGTCAGACCTTTAACACGGATAAATGCATTCACCTTATCGTCGCCGTCAATGTTCAACATGTTTTGAATGGCACGGCCTTTCGATATTTTGGTTCCTTCCGGAATATCATACACTTTCAACCAATAGCATTTTCCTTTCGATGTAAAGAACAACATGGTATTGTGCATCGAAGCCGGATAAATATATTCGATAAAGTCTTCATCGCGGGAGCTACCACCCTTCGAACCTACTCCACCACGGTTTTGAGCACGGAATTCAGTCAATGCAGTACGTTTAATATAACCCAAATGCGAAATGGTAATAATCATTTCATCATCGGCATAGAAATCTTCAGGATTGAATTCTTCGGAAGAATAAACAATTTGTGTACGACGGGCGTCACCATATTTAGCCTTAACTTCCAATAATTCATCCTTAATAATTTGCATGCGCAATTCCACTTTTTCCAGAATTTCTTTTAAGCTGGCAATCAGTCGCATCACATCTTCATACTCAGCACGAAGTTTGTCCTGCTCCATACCGGTAAGTTGACGCAAACGCATTTCAACTATGGCACGGGACTGAATATCAGACAATCCGAAACGTTCCATCAAACGTGTACGGGCTTCTTCAGGTGTTTTAGAATCACGAATAATCTGAATGGCTTCATCAAGATTATCCAGAATGATCATAAATCCTTCCAATAAATGAGCACGTTTTTCAGCTTCACCCAATTCGAATTTTGTACGGCGAATCACTACATCATGACGGTGTTCAACAAAATAATGAATCAGATCTTTTACGTTCAACATGCGTGGACGTCCATGAACCAAAGCAATGTTATTCACACTGAATGAAGACTGTAGGGCAGTATATTTGAATAATTTATTCAATACTACACTCGAATTGGCATCGCGTTTAATATCAACCACAATTCGCATACCTTCGCGATCCGATTCGTCATTGATATGAGCAATACCTTCCACTTTCTTATCTTCCACCAAAGCCACTACAGCTTTGATTAATTCCACTTTATTTACCTGATAAGGTATTTCTTTGACAATAATTTTTTCGCGACCCTGAGCATCTATTTCAATTTCCACTTTGGAGCGAACAACAATACGTCCACGACCCGTTTCGAATGCTTCTTTTACACCGGCATAACCATAAATAATTCCACCGGTCGGGAAATCGGGAGCTTTGATGTATTTCAAAATTTCCGAAATTTCAATATTATTATCATCAATATACGCAATAGTTGCATCGACGACCTCGGAAAGATTATGAGGAGCCATATTGGTAGCCATACCCACAGCAATACCAGAAGAACCGTTAACCAAAAGATTCGGAATACGACTTGGCAAAACGGTTGGTTCTTTCAGCGTATCATCAAAATTTAATTGAAAATCAACGGTATCTTTGTTGATGTCAATTAACATATCTTCCGACAATTTGCGCAAACGAGCTTCCGTATAACGCATAGCAGCCGGACTGTCACCGTCAATTGAACCAAAGTTACCTTGTCCATCAACCAACGGATAACGCATAGACCAATGCTGCGCCATGCGCACCAACGTGCCATAAATGGACGAATCACCATGCGGGTGATACTTACCCATTACTTCACCCACAATACGGGCAGATTTCTTATAGGGTTTATCGGAATTATTTCCTAATTCGTTCATTCCAAACAATACGCGGCGGTGAACCGGCTTAAAACCGTCGCGAACATCGGGTAATGCACGCGAAACTATCACCGACATGGAATAATCGATGTACGAAGACTTCATTTCTTCGTCAATATTTACCTTGATAATTCTGTCTTGATCTATCATCTACTTTTTTAATTTTATTACTACCTGAAAAATCGCACTAAAGTACTGCTTTTTGTTGGATTTCACAAGTAAAAAAACAAAAAAATATCAACAAAAAAGAAGGTGATTAATTGAAAAAATAGTGCATACCAAAAAGTTACACGAATACTATGAATTATAAAAAGCAAAAATGAATCTTCAAATTATTTAAAAATAAGTTAACTATATAAACCATTGATTTTCTACACATTACATTTAAAGGATTTCTGTCCTGCATTTCTTACAATGTTTATGGCAAAAGATTTTGAAGACATAATCAAGCGAAAATTTTCCGCTACCGAGAAAGATTAACACAAAATATAGAGAAAGATATAAAGTCGGAAGTTCCTGAAATTTAAAAGGTGTATTGGGATGAACAATAAATCCGGCAACAAACATTCCAATGATTAACGGAATTGCTGCAAACCGGGTAAAGAAACCAAATAGCACCAGAATGGAACAGCCAAATTCAGCGAAAATTATTAAAAGTAGAGAAACTGAGGAACTTATATGGAACGGATCGGGAAATCCGGCACTCATTAGTTCAAAATGACTGATCTTTTGCCACCCATGAGTTAGCATAAAGCATCCCAGAATAAGTCTAAAGAGTAATAAACCTGAATTATGAATTAAATCATTATCTAATCCACCACACCATGAACAATTTTTTTTCATTTTTACTTTTTACTTGTTTAATGTAAAAACAAAGTGAAATGTTTTATTGTTCGCAATTGAGATTTTCTTAATATTGTTTTTGAAAAGGAAAAACACTACTCCATCATTCCTCCACACACAAAACAATGTTCAAACAGGTTGTTTTCGGCAGGTACAGATTCAAAAATCCCATAAACCGAAGATCCTGAACCGGACATTGATGCATAAACAGCTCCCATTTCATATAATTTCAATTTAATATCTTCGATAACAGGATATTTAGTAAAAACTGATTTCTCAAAATCATTTTTAATCGTTTTTTTCCATTCAGCAATGGGTTGTTTTATTAACTCAACAAGTGACATTTCGGGTTTTTCCGGTTTAACTAAAGAGTATGCCTCCGGAGTTGCAACATGAATATCGGGTTTTACCAACAACATGAAGTATCCTTTCAAAGATAACTCTATGGGTGTGAACACATTGCCAGTTCCGGTTGCGAATACCGGTTTATTACGAATGAAAACCGGGCAATCGGCACCCAGTTTTGAAGCCAGTTTTTCTAATTTTTTAGGAGTTATTTTCAAACTAAATAACTTATTTATAGCTTTTAAAGTAAAAGCAGCATCGGACGAACCACCCCCCAATCCGGCACCAAAAGGAATTTGCTTGACCAATGAAATATCAACCGGAGGAAACTGATATTCAGAACATAATAACCAGTAAGCTTTTACAATTAAATTATCTTCAGGATCACCATCAATCGTAATTCCTGCCGAAGAAAAGCTATAATCAGTACAAGTTTCCGAAGGTTCAATTTCTAAAACATCACTTAATCCAATCGGATAAAAAACAGTTTCAATATTATGATAACCATCCGGACGACGCTCAATAACATTCAGTCCGATATTTATTTTAGCATTAGGGTATATGAGCATTTAATAAAATTTATAATGTGTTGATTTAGAAACAAACATTCTCAAAACAATGAATCATTTTTTAGATTTCAAAAGTAATATTTTTTTCGGAATATTAGATTGACAAAGTTATCAACAATCTGTTGAAAAATTAAATATGAAATTATCAAAAATGTTTTGTACTTTTGAAACCCGCAAAAATAAATTATTTTATGGCCGAAAAACGAAACTACAGCAAAAAACCAACAAGCCCTGCTCCTATTCCTGCCAATGAATTTGGGAAATTGCCTCCTCAGGCACCCGAACTGGAAGAAGCTGTGTTGGGAGCTATTATGATTGAGAAAGATGCTTATTCTTTGATCTCTGAGATTTTGAAACCGGAGTGTTTCTACAAAGTGTCTCATCAAAAAATTTT
>JBBQMQ010000254.1:0-6388 GCA_038329115.1 Bacteroidales bacterium | reverse complement strand
CTCTATCCCCGGATTATCCCATGCTTATTGGTACACAAGAAAGGTCTTGTTAAAACGACAAAATTTAAAGATGCAAAATATGTTGGTGACCCAATAAATGCAGTTAAAATCTTCAACGAGAAAGAAGTTGATGAACTGATTGTAGTAGATATTGATGCAACTAGAGAAGGGAGAGACCCTGATTTTAAAATGATTGAGAACCTGGCGATAGAGTGCCGAATGCCCTTTTGCTATGGCGGTGGCATAAAAACTGTCGAACAAGCTCAGAGAATCTTTAGCCTGGGTGTAGAGAAAATTGCAGTTAGTTCTGCTGCAATAGACAATCCAACACTAATATCAAGAATGGCTGATAGAGTAGGGAACCAAAGCGTTGTAGTCGTTTTAGATGTAATGAAGAAAATATTAAGTAGTAAATACGAATTATTTACGCACAATGGAACGAAAGCAACAGGGCTTGACCCGATTAACTTTGCCATTGATATGCAAAAACTGGGAGCAGGAGAAATCGTTGTGAATTCAATCGATCAGGACGGTTTAATGAAGGGCTATGACATGAATTTGATTAAAAAGATCAGGGAAGTCATCAGTATTCCAATAACCGTGCTGGGAGGAGCTGGTAGGTTGGATGATATTGGCAGTGTAATTCAGCAACATGGAATAATTGGAGTTGCAGCCGGCAGTTTGTTTGTGTTTAAAGGAAAGTACCGAGCTGTTCTAATTAATTATCCAACAGCAATTGAAAAAGCTGCAATTCTAAAGCATTACTTTTTGAGTAAACGGGACTAACATCACTCTAAACTAACGCAGAAAACCAATCTGGTCCTCACTATGCCAACTCTTTTACAGATTAACTCTGTTGTAACTTATGGGTCTTCCGGCAGAGTAGTTGAGGAACTTGGGGAGGCAGTCATTGCCAACGCCTGGAAAAGTTACATAGCTTATGGGCGTTATGAACGGGCGAGCAAATCGAAATTAATCAAGATCGGAACAGATTGGGATTTAATATTACATGGGTTACAAACACGGTTTTTCGATAGACATGGGTTAGCTTCAATTAGAGCCACAAAAAAAATGATCGGTCAAATTGACAGAATAAAACCGGAGATAATTCATCTTCATACATTGCATGGGTATTACATAAATATTGATATACTTTTTAACTATCTGGCCATCAAGAATATTCCTGTGGTATGGACCTTTCACGATTGTTGGCCCATGACCGGACACTGTGCATTTTTTGATTTTATTAAATGTGAAAAATGGGAAACTGAATGTTACAATTGCCCTCAAAAAAAAGAATATCCTGCCAGTTTTGGATTTGACCGATCAAAAAAGAATTATCATCTTAAGAAAGAGTTATTCACCTCGTTAAAAAGATTAACAATTGTGCCTGTTTCCGAATGGCTGGGCAATATTGTAAAACAATCCATATTTAGAAAGTTCCCCATTCAGGTAATAAACAATGGGATTAACACCAAAGTATTTAAACCGATTCAGAATTCTTTAATCAGGGATAAATTCAACCTTAAAAATAAGTTTATAATTTTAGGGGTTGCAAACATTTGGGATTCGCGTAAAGGGTTTAAGGGTTTTATTGAATTAGGCAGTAAACTCAATAAAAACTATCAAATTATACTGGTAGGATTGAATAAATTGCAAATCAAAACACTCCCATCCAGCATAATCGGTATTTCCAAAACAGAAAATACGAATGAACTGGCTTCATTCTATTCAGCAGCAGATGTATTACTTAATCTTTCGCTGGAAGAAACATTCGGACTCACAACGGCAGAATCATTGTCTTGCGGCACTCCGGTAATTGTATACAATGCCACTGCAAGCCCCGGATTAGTAACACCAGAAACAGGTATTATTATTGAAAAAGGTAGCATTTATGGGTTGGTAAATGCTATTAAACAAATTCAGTCAAATGGGAAAGACTTCTATTCACCAGCCTGCGTTAAAAGGGCTCGGCAATTCTACAACAAAGATGACCGATACAAGGACTATTTAAATTTATACGAATCAATTTTAAAAACGCACAAAGCTTAAAAACTAAACCCTTTTAATCACCGGCGACACCGACTAGTTCAAGAATGCCTCTACAGAACTAGCCAGTACCAATCTTTGGCTCATTACATGGGACAAAGAAGAAATAATTGAAAAAATCGGATTAAAAATACAATTGACTCCTGCGTATAAATGGCTATTGCAAAATTAAATCCATATAACAAAAAATAATAGACCGCTGATGACGATGATTTAATGGATAAACGCTGATTTTTTATTTATATCTGCGTAAATCACTCCGATCTGCGTCATCTGCGTCCAAAACTAAATTCATGTTTAAAAACAAAACCCTCCTAATTACCGGCGGCACAGGTTCTTTCGGTAATGCCGTCCTAAACCGCTTTCTGGATACCGATATCAAAGAAATCCGAATTTTTTCCCGTGATGAGAAAAAGCAGGATGATATGCGACATCGTTTGAACAACCCGAAAGTAAAATTTTACATCGGGAATGTTCGCGACAAACGAAGTGTAGACTATGCCATGCGAGGTGTGGATTATATCTTTCATGCTGCGGCTCTGAAACAGGTTCCTTCGTGTGAATTTTTCCCAATTGAAGCAGTAAATACAAATGTTTTGGGTACCCAAAATGTATTGGATTCAGCATTGGAACATGGAGTTAAAAGAATGATCGTACTCAGTACCGATAAGGCAGTTTATCCGATCAATGCAATGGGAATCTCCAAAGCCATGATGGAAAAAGTGATGCAAGCCAAAGCCAGATCGCTCGGTGAAGATATTAATACCGTATTCTGTGGTACACGATATGGAAATGTAATGGCTTCCCGCGGTTCTGTTATTCCGCTGTTTGTTGAACAAATTAAGGCTGGCAAAGACCTTACCATCACTGATCCAAACATGACGCGGTTTATGATGACCTTGGAAGATGCAGTTGATCTAGTACTCTATGCTTTTGAGCATGGCAAAAACGGCGATATGTTTATCCAAAAATCGCCTGCATCGACCATCGCCGATTTGGCCCAGGCATTGATCGAATTATATAAATCAGAGAGCAAAGTCAGGGTGATTGGAACGCGCCATGGTGAAAAACTCTACGAAACACTGGTAAACCGCGAAGAAATGGCCAAGGCTATCGATATGGGAAATTATTATCGGGTACCTGCCGATAACCGGGATCTGAACTACGCAAGCTATTTCACAGAAGGGGAGGAAAAAGTGTCAACGATCGAAGAATATCATTCACATAACACTTTTCGCTTGGACGTGGAAGGGACAAAAAAACTACTGTTGAAGCTACCTTTGCTCAGAAGGGACATCTTAGGGGAAGATATCAAACAATATCAAGATTAAAAAATTCCACAGTGTTTCACAGTGTTTCACAGTGTCTAACACAGTGTCTAACACAGTGTAACACTGTGGAATAAAATAAAAAAAATGATTAGAGTCGGAATTACCGGGCAATCAGGATTTATTGGTACTCATCTATACAATACCCTTGGTTTGCATCCTGATAAATTTGAAAGAATCCCGTTCGAAGATAAATTCTTTGAAGAAGGAGGGGAATTAGAAACATTCGTTTCTCAATGCGATGTGATCGTCCATCTTGCCGCTATGAACAGGCACAATGATCCTGAAGTCCTGTACCAGACCAATATCAATCTGGTTAAGCAGCTCATAAATGCTTGTGAGAAAACCAATTCTAAACCCCACATTTTATTCTCCTCATCTACCCAGGAGGAGCGCGACAATCTTTACGGAAGATCCAAAAAGGAAGGAAGGAAACTACTGGAACAATGGGCCGATAGAAACAATGCACAATTTACCGGTCTTATTATTCCAAATGTTTACGGCCCTTTTGGAAATCCCTATTACAACTCAGTCGTTGCTACTTTCTGTCATCAACTCACACACAATGAACAACCAAAAATTGATGTAGATGGTGAAATTAAATTGATCTATGTCGGGGAACTTGCAGATCAGTTTATAAAAAGAATAGACCACAACTTGTCCCGACCCATCGGGAGAGTTACACTGTGTCAAACACAGAGTTACTCTGTGTCAAAAACCGTGAAACACTGTGAAACGATCATCATTCCACAAACTGCCGAAATCAAAGTATCTGCTCTGTTGCAAAAACTCAAAGAGTATAAAAAAGATTATTTTGAAAAAGGTACAATCCCCAATTTGGACAATCCATTTGACCGGAATTTATTTAATACGTTGCTTTGCTACATCGATCATGCTTCGTTATTTCCATTTGAATTAAAACTCTATACCGATCAGCGTGGTTCGTTTGTTGAAACAATTAAACTAAACAGCGGAGGACAAATTTCATTTTCGACTACCGTTCCGGGAATTACTCGGGGCAATCATTACCATACCCGCAAGGCAGAACGGTTTGCCGTTATAAAAGGAAAAGCCAGAATAGATATACGAAGAATCGGCACCGATCAGGTAATTTCGTTTGAGTTGGATGGTAAAGAACCTTCGTTCGTTGATATGCCTGTTTGGTTTACTCATAGCATCACTAATATCGGCAAAGACGAGTTATATACAATCTTCTGGATCAATGAGCATTTTGATGCAAACGATCCCGATACTTATTTCGAAAAAGTGAATTCCACAGTGTAACACTGTGTTAAACAATGTGTAACACAGTGTCAAAAAAAAATCCACATGATAGAAATCAAAAAACTTAAAATCCTGACAGTAGTCGGAACCCGCCCCGAAATAATCCGGTTGTCACAGGTAATCAAAAAGCTAGATGCAACAACAGCCATTGAACACATTCTGGTTCACACAGGTCAAAACTACGACTACGAACTCAACGAAGTTTTCTTCCAAGATTTGGGTCTACGCAAACCTGATTATTTTCTGAATGCAGCCGGTGCCACTGCAACTGCAACTGCAACAATAGGTCAGATTATTATCAATATCGATCCTGTACTCGAAAAAGAGCAACCCGATGCATTTCTGGTTCTGGGTGATACCAATAGCTGCCTATGCGCCATTCCTGCAAAGAAAAGACATATCCCAATTTTCCACATGGAGGCAGGAAACCGCTGTTTCGATCAACGTGTGCCGGAAGAGACGAACCGTAGGATTGTCGACCATATATCAGATATTAACTTAACTTACAGCGATATTGCCAGAGAATACCTTTTACGGGAAGGATTGCCTGCCGACCGAATTATCAAAACCGGCAGCCCCATGCTGGAAGTTTTGAACGCAAATATGAAGCAGATTGACGAATCGGACGTGCTTAATAAACTTTCTTTGGAAAAAGAAAAGTATTTTGTGGTTTCGGCACATCGCGAAGAAAACATCAATTCTGGTAATTTCGAAAAATTATTGGATGCCTTAAATGCTATAGCAGAAATATACAACTACGCAATCATTGTATCTACTCATCCGCGCACACGCAATCGGCTTGATAAAATAGTTACACAGAGTAACGCTGCATTAAACACAGTGGGACACAGTGGAACAAATTATTCTTTCACCCATCCGTTGATTCAATTTATGAAACCATTGGGTTTTCACGATTACAATCAGCTGCAAAAAAATGCAAAAGCAGTTTTATCCGATAGCGGAACTATTTCGGAAGAATCATCCATTATGAATTTCCCGGCACTAAACATCCGTGATGCACACGAACGCCCCGAAGCGATGGAAGAAGCCTCAGTGATGATGGTCGGTTTAAATACAGAACGAATCCTTCAGGGATTAGCAGTACTGGAAACACAAAAAAGTGGAGAACAGCGAACTTTACGTCCGGTGGCTGATTACTCCATGCCCAATGTTTCGGATAAGGTGGTTCGGATTATTTTGAGTTATACTGACTACATAAAGAGAATCGTTTGGCATGAATAAAAAAAAGAAAATTTTAGTAGTCACACAATATTTTTACCCTGAGAATTTTAAAAGTAATGATATTGCCTTTGAATTAGTAAAAAGAGGCTATAATGTTGATGTACTTGCAGGGATACCCAATTATCCCGAAGGAAAATACTATAAAGGGTACAACCTTTTTCGTAAAAGGATAGAAGACATCAATGGTGTTAAGGTATTTAGAGCTTTTCAGTTTCCCAGAGGATCGAATAGTGGAATATTATTAGCTATCAATTATTTATCATACGCTTTTTTTGCTTCTTTATGGGCATGCTATCTTTCCATTTTCAGAAAGTATGATTGCGTTATAGTTCATCAAACATCTCCTATTACACAAGGATTCCCTGCGGTTTTGGTAAAAAAAATGCAAAAAATTCCTTTGTATTTTTGGGTGCTTGACATTTGGCCTGAAGCCATGAATTCGGGAGGTGGTGTGACAAACAAATATATTTTGACATTTGTAGATC
>JBBQMQ010000253.1:0-6396 GCA_038329115.1 Bacteroidales bacterium | reverse complement strand
TGGCGGCTTTGCCGCCAACCAACCCCCTCTTTTTATGATATATGTAAGTGCCTGTCATTCTGAACGAAGTGAAGAATCTATAAATTTATACCGGACAACAGTGATTTATAAAATAATTTTCAACGTTTTAAATTCAATTATATAAACTTCAACAAAATTCCAAACCATTTCGCGGGCAGATTGTTTTCACCATATCCAAAGAATATAGATTTTGGGGTATTGTAAAACTAAATATTAATTGTCATGACAACTGATCCGATTATTTGCGATTGCAATAATGTGCATAAATCCACCATTGAAACTGCAATAAAAGAAAGAGGCTTCAAAACCGTGGAACAAATAAATAAAGAATTTTATTTGGATAAAGCGTGTGGAGCCTGTCTGGGTGAAGTTCAGCAAATTCTGAACGAATCACACGGAAATTAACGAGATTGATTAAACGGGAAGAATTTATTTCTTCAAAAAATAAGAATTGAGCGGGAATGCGACTTTGAGTTGCACTCCCGCTTTTGTTTGAAAACTTATTCGTATTTTTGTTTCCACATTCAAATTGGTACACGACTTTAAGACGTATCTCACAAAAAACTAATAAAAAGTCCCCTTGGGGATTTAGGGGCTGATGCAAAAATATCTTACCATACTGAAGCAATACTGGGGCTACGATGAGTTCCGGCAACTTCAGGGTGATATTATCAAGAGCATTGCTTCGGGAAAAGATACATTGGGACTGATGCCCACCGGTGGTGGAAAATCATTGACTTTTCAGGTGCCAACCATGGCAATGGATGGAATTTGCATTGTAGTTACTCCGCTTATTGCATTGATGAAAGATCAGGTTGAAAATCTGAAACAACGCGGGATTACAGCTGCAGCCATCTATTCGGGAATGACTCACGCCGATATTCTGACCACGCTGGAGAATGCCGTTTTCGAAGCTTATAAATTCCTGTATGTATCGCCCGAGCGGTTGGCTACAACAGTTTTCATTCAAAAAATTGTTCATGCCAACGTGTGTATGATTGCCGTGGACGAATCGCATTGCATTTCGCAGTGGGGTTATGATTTTCGTCCATCCTACCTGAAAATCGCTGATATTCGGGAGTTATTGCCCGATGTTCCGGTGCTGGCTCTCACCGCTACGGCCACACCCGAAGTGGTGGATGATATTCAGAATCAACTTCATTTCAAAGAAAAGAATTTATTTCAAAAGAGTTTTCACCGATCCAATCTGGCTTACGTGGTACGTACCGTTGAAAATAAAGACGAAAATCTACTCAAAATAATCAATAATGTTCCCGGTACTTCGGTGGTGTATGTCCGTAACCGGAAAAAAACCAAAGAAGTAGCCGACTTTCTGAATCAGAATGGCATTGTGGCCGAAAATTTCCATGCGGGATTGAAAAACGATACAAAAGATGCCAAACAGGCCCGCTGGAAATCGGGCGAAACGCGTGTGATTGTTTCCACCAATGCGTTCGGGATGGGAATTGACAAAGCCGAAGTTCGCACGGTGGTTCATTTGGATTTACCCGATTCGTTGGAAGCATACTTTCAGGAAGCGGGTCGTGCAGGTCGTGATGAACAGAAGGCGTATGCTGTTTTGCTTTACAACAACAGCGATGCCGTGAAAATGCGAAAAAGGGTTTCGGATACTTTTCCCGGAAAGGAAATGGTGCTGAAAGTATACGAAGCATTGGGAAATTATTTCCAAATGGGTGTTGGTTCGGGATTGGATGCCGTTTTTGCTTTCGATATCGGCGATTTCTGTGCCAAATTCAAATTGCCGGTTTTGATTACATATAATTGTCTGAAAATACTTCAGCAAGCCGGCTATATTGAACTGACCGATGAACAGGACAGCTCATCGCGGGTGCTTTTCACAGTAGGCAAAGATGAATTGTACAAAGTAAAACAAAGTCCCGAACAAGACAAACTGGTTCATATCCTGTTGCGTTCGTATACCGGTTTATTTACCGATTTGGCATCCATCAACGAGGATTTACTGGCTAAACGACTTGAATGGACACACCAACAGGTTTACGATCAACTGGTTGGGCTGGCAAAGGAACGGATTATTCAGTTTATTCCCCGTAAAAAAACTCCTTTTCTCACCTTTGTTCGTGAAAGGGAAGCTACAAATAGAGTGATTCTTGGAAAAGAAGCATACGACGATCGCCGTGACCGTTATATAACGAGGGTAAAGAACGTATTGGATTATGCACAGGATGAAAACATCTGCAGAAGTCAGATTTTGTTATCGTATTTTGGCGAAAAAGACACCAAAACCTGTGGCAAATGTGATATTTGTCTGAAAAAGAAAGAAACGAACCTAAGCAATGAAGATTTTGAAAATATCAGAAAGGAAATTTTCAACCATTTATCATCCAACAATCTGACCGTTAATTCACTTACAAAGAAAATTCCTTTTAAAGAACCTAAAGTGCTGCAAGTTATCCGTTTTATGATGGATAATGAACAAATTGATGAAGACAATACAATGAAACTAAGAATTAAAAAGAAGCAGGAAACTTCACTTCTTTAATCTGCCCTAAACATTATGGAATCCTTTTTTTAGAATTATTTGGGAAATTAGTTAATCTTTATTTTGAATTTTTGTATCTTTGACCTCGTTAATCTCAGGAAAGTAAAAATGGAAAATAAAAATAAGTTAAAGTATTTCGGTTGGAGCTTAGGCGACCGGTACGATGGGTGGCGTGTACGAAAAGCAGATCCTATGTTTTCGGTTGCACCCTTTATTCTTAATACCCGGGTAGATTCCGAGGTTTTTTTTGAGATAAAAGTACCTATTGATAAGGTTGAAGATTTTATCAAAGAACATAAAAAAGACATTCCTGATTTATCAATTATGCATGTGGTCATGGCATCGTTGGTGCGACTTTTTTCTCAACGACCTTATGTAAACCGGTTTGTAGTTTGGAACAAAATATTTGCCCGCAATCACGTCAGCTTTTCATTGGCTATCAAACGTTCTATGTCAGTGGATGGTGAAGAAACGATCATAAAACCGTACTTTTTACCTACTGATACCTTGCAGGATGTGGTTTGCAAAACGCAGGAAGAACTAGATAATAACAAGCATGAAGGTTCGGAAAATTCTTCGGATGCAATTTCTAAACTAATGGGATTTTTACCTGATTTTTTATTAAGATTGGTTGTTAAAACTGTGAAGAAATTGGACAAAGTTGGAATGATGCCTAAGTTTTTCTTTGATGCAAGTCCATTTCATACCAGTCTTTTTATAACCAATATCGGTTCAATCGGTATTGAATCCATTTATCATCATTTATACGAATTTGGCACATGCAGTATGTTTGCTGCCATGGGAAAAAAATCCAGGAAAAACGTGCTGCAAAAAGACGGAACAATCAAACAGGAAAAAACCATTCTCCTGAAATTCGTACTCGATGAGCGTATTTGTGACGGTTTTTACTATGCTACTACCATTCGGATGATTGATAAAATTCTTAATGATCCGGCCATTTTATTACTTCCCCCCGAACATGTAGTGGTGGACGATGGAGTTGGTAAAAAGAGAAAAGACATTTAGAAACTGTTTAAAAATAAACGTTAATATATTATTTGGTTTGGTTTTCAGCTAATTATATGTTTCTGGTTTTTCAAAACCGGAACTATCTTATTGTTTTCCATTCTTTTTTGTCTATTTGCACCTTTATTTTTCTCAAATAGCCCGCTATTTTTCGAAAAACAAAGCCACAACTAGCCTAAAAAATAATTGAAAAACAATTTAAGATTTATTTTTAAACAGTTACTTAATAAACTTAGTACAAAAGCTTTCCGTTTGGAAAGCTTTTGTTATGAAACAGGCAATAAGTTTGATAAATTAAGGCTTTTATTTCTCTTTTCCATTTACAGCTATTTAAAAAGAAAGTGTATCTTTGAAGTCATAAACTAAAAATTTAATAAATGAATCAGTTAAATCAATTGAAATATTTTCGCTGGACTCTTGGCGACAGATATGATGGTTGGCGCGTAAGAAATGTTGATGCCGTCTTTTCTGTGATTCCTTATTTTCTACGCACACGTATTGATGCACAGAATTTTTTTGAAGAAAAAGTGGACATCGATCATATCGAAGCATTTATCAAAGAACATAAAGACGACATCCCCGATTTATCGTTAATGCATGTTGTAATGGCTTCGCTGGTTCGATTAATTTCACAACGTCCGCATTTGAACCGCTATGTTATCTGGAATAAAATTTTCGCACGCAATCATGTCAATTTTTCTATTGCCGTGAAGCGTTCTTTATCGGACGAAGGAGAGGAAACACTTATTAAACCGTATTTTTTACCAACCGACACGTTACAGGATATTGTACGGAAAACCCGACAGGAACAGGAAAACAACCAAAAAGTAGGTCAACAAAACTCCTCGGATGCTATTTCTAAGATTCTTGGATTGTTACCTGAATTCTTATTGCGGTTTGTTGTTTTTACCTTGCTTCATTTGGATAAAGTGGGTATGATGCCGAAATTTATAAATAAGGCAAGTCCATGGCATTCCAGCATTTTCCTGACGAATATCGGTTCAATAGGTGTGGAATCGATTTACCATCATTTATACGAGTTTGGTACTTGCAGCATGTTTTGCGCTATGGGAAAAAAATCACGCCGGCATGTTCTTGACAAAAATGGTGACTTTATATCACGAAAAAGCATTCAACTAAAATTTGTTTTGGACGAACGCATTTGCGATGGTTTTTATTATGCATCGTCAATGAGAGTGTTGAACAAAATTCTGGCTAATCCTTCTCTACTCCTTCTTCCTCCTGAAGAAGTCAAAATTGACGAAGGAGTGGGGAAAAAACGAATTGATTTATAAAAATAAAAATGTAGGGAATTCAAAGCTCCCGACATTTTTATTTTGTATATTTGGCTTCTCTTTTCAATTGATCAATAAACCGGTTCCATGATTTTTCCAGGAGTTCATGACCGTTGTTTCCCAACGACAAGCACCATTATTTGTTCAACGAATAAACAATCCACAACGAATGAGAATTACATATTCTGTACGACGGGTTATTTACAGCGTATAGCACGCTTTTAAATTCAGGTAAGGGGTTGTCTGGAAATAAGCAAGATTGTAATATGTTGTACCCAGTCCGCCATTAACCTCTAAGAACATACTGCGCGAAACAGCATAGCGGTAACCGACTGATGCCCCCACAAACAGAGAGACTGTAAAGGGATAAGTTGAAGTAAGTATGGAACTGTTGATCTCCAAAGGAAGCGAAATAAACCAACCCGAATTCAACAGGGTTGATGATATATCGGGTTGCCTCTTATAATAATCGACATATAAGCGGGGTTGCGCCGCTGCCGAGAGTTGAAGTGCATACCCTGTAGATTGGGGGCTCGAATAAGGATATGTGCTGTAAATTTGGTACAGAGAGTTAAGCAGGCTTCCTGCCACCAGTAAACTCGTTGCACGTCCAAGTTTAATTTCATTCAGATAACCGATATTAAACGTGGTTTTAATACCTGCGGAACCATGCGTAACCAAACCAAACCCTGCGTAAATTCCCTGAAGATTTACAACCGACGCCGAATCAGCTGTAGAATTTTCCTGGGCAACCACATTTGCAAACGAAACACAAATAACGGACAGAGCAAATAAGATACGTTTCATGTCTTTTATTATTAAAGTTAGAATTATTACAGTATACCTGTGCAATCTTTTATTAACAACAACAGAAACGAAACATTTAATTAATTATTGTTGGCAGATTGAAATTTGTTACAAAAATAGTTATGTTAGTAACCTCACTCCGGTTCCCCCCTCTGGCGCGGATTTGCAATCCGTGCCAACAACATGCTAGTTATCAATACTTTTGACCATACCACGACTCAATAACCAATATATCCAATGGATTTTTAAACTTGTATTTACGGACTCTTCTGATTTACAGTTTATTATCTATAATTCTTTGGCACAGATTGCAAATCTGCGCCAGCCTGCGATCATCAAAAGAATGGAACAAAGCATCAAATTTAAAGTCACCAACACGATAACCAAATTCTTTAGCTTGGAGATACTCCCAATTGTAAATTGATGCATGACTTACATCTGTATCATAATAATCTATTTTATAAGCCCAATTAATATTTACATGCATATATTCATGTCCCCTGTTCGCCGTAGCGTATACAATCCTGCAGTCCGATGTGTTCGGCATAGGCTCCAGCCCCGTTCCCCGTAGCGTATAAAACTTGTGCCACCCGCTGTTCGGCATAGCGTCCCGCCATAGCCGTCAAGCTAAAAGCAGTAAGTATTTCTTTTTTAGAAGCTTACTTATCTATGTGACAATAAAATAAACTTTTTTTAACCCTATTTCGAGAACTAGGGCTATTGAAT
>JBBQMQ010000252.1:0-6426 GCA_038329115.1 Bacteroidales bacterium | reverse complement strand
AAGTTACAGGTTTTACGATAACCAATTCTGGTTCCGGATACCTCATTTCGCCTGCACCAACCGTTACGCTTACAGGCGGTGGTTTCACCGCGGCAGCAACCGCAGCCGCTGCTATAGCAACAAATCACACGATTGATTTTGAAAAAAATGCAGAAAGTAATACTATTCAATATTGTATTCTGAAAGGAAACTCATTATCAACAAAAGGTATTGTTTGGTTTGGTAGTGGATTAACTGGAAGTTCCAATGGAAATGGGAATAATATTGTCCAGAATAATCTTATTACGGGTAATACAGGCGGCAGACCTTTGTTTTGCATTTATGCTGCGGGTGTAGGTGCATTTCCAAATGTTGGAAACAGCATTTTGAATAATGAATTTAAGGACTTTCTGTATCAAAAAGCAAACCCATCAACAACCACTCCAATTGGAATATTCATTTCAGGTGCTAATACGTCTCCTGCCCCTAACACTACCGGGACAATTACCGGAAATAGTTTTTATGATACAGGCTTAACTCCAACAGGAGCAGTAACTTTTATTGTTATACAGATTGGAAGTAGCGGTAATCCAGCCGGGACGGGATATACTATTTCGAATAATTATATTGGTGGTTCGGCTAAGGAATGTGTTGGTACATGGACAAAAACGAATGAATTTGATAATCCATTCACGGGTATTTATCTGTCACTTACAGCCGGAGCCCCAGCGAGCAGTGTCCAAAATAACACAATCAAAAACATTACATGGTCAAATAGCGCAAATGCTATTTGGAAAGGAATAGAAGTTACTTCAGGTGACATCAATATTGGAACTAGTACGGGTAATACAATTGGTGATAATACCGGCACTGGCTCAATTAATTACACTGCAGCTACAAATGGAGCAAATGTAAATGGCATTTATATTGCCAATTCAACCGGGACAATTAATTGTCAAAACAATAAAATTGGATCCATCACAGCGAATAATACTATTGGCACAACAGCCATTAATGGTATATTCAAATTAAATAATGCGGGAACAGTTATTATTAGTAAAAATACAATAGGTAGTACCATAACAGCGGGTAGTATTAATTCAACAAGTATTGTAGCCAGTCAAACTGTAACAGGAATACTTTGTAATGGTACTGGTGCCAATACAATCAATGGGAATGTTATTGCAAACCTGGCAAATAACGCTAATACGTCTGGTACTAATCAAGGTATTATAGGAATTAGAATTAATGGAGGTACAAATACGGTGAATGGCAATTTTATATTTGGCTTTGAAACTCCAAATAGTACGGCTGCCTATTTGTATGGTATTAGTATAACTACCGGGATAGGAACTTATTCCAATAATATAGTAAACTTGGGGAACAATTACCCAAATTCAATCTATGGTATTAGTGATGCAGGCGCAGCCTCACAAACCTGTAACCTTTATTTCAACACTGTAAGCATAAGTGGAGCAACTTCAAGCACATTAAATAGTTTTGCTTTATATAGTGCTGCGGCAGCCAATACGCGTGATTACAGAAATAATATATTTAGTAGCTCTAGATCTGGTGGTACCGGAAGGTATTTTGCAGCTTGCTTAAATTACGATGCAGTAGGGAATGCGAATCTAACTTCGGATTATAATGATTATTCTGTAAGTGGCACTGGAGGAGTTTTAGGTTATCATAAATCGGGTGGTATCTCGGGTGGAAGTGTCATTTCTACGCTTGCAGCATGGCAAACTGCTACTGCACAAGATGTTAATAGTGTAATTACACCACCTGCATTTATTTTTTCCACACCAACAGTAGTTACCGATTATCAAACTACTCCTTTCTTACAGGCTACAACAGTTGCTGCTGTTTCAACCGATTTTGGTGGCGCTACAAGAGCTGCAACACCAACAATTGGAGCTTGGGAATACGCATCCATTTGGAATGGAAGTGCATGGAATGTTTCTCCAACTGCAACGATGAATGCCGTTTTAACTGCAAATTACAGTGGTGCCGGGTTTGCTTGTCGAGATTTAATAGTAAATGCCGGAGAACAAACAACCATTACTTCCGGTAATTTATCAATTGCAGGCAATTTCACCTTAAAAAGTGATCCTACCAACGGAACTGCTACTTTCTGGGACAATGGCGGAACACTTAGTGTAACAGGTGCTACCAATGTGCAACAATATCTTACAGCTGGAAGAAACTGGTATATATCCAGTCCGGTATCAGCGGCAGTTAGAGCAAATGCATTAAGTACAAGTACTGCAGGTTCATTGGTAACTTATAACGAGCCTACTGCAAGCTGGAATACCGAGGCTTCTTCAACATTAACCACCGATATGAAAGGATATATTGCCGTTTCGCCAACCTCTTCGGGTACAATTACTTTTACCGGAGGAACTTTAAATACCGGCGATAAATCAACTACTGGTTTAACCCGCACATTAAATGCTACCAAAGCAGGTTTTAATTTAGTTGGAAATCCATATCCATCCTATGTGAACTGGAATCTGGCAACAAAAACAAATTTACTTTCCACTATGTGGTATCGTACAAAAACAGCAGCTAATGCATATACATTTGATACCTATAACTCAACAAGCGGCGTTGGAACAAGTAATAATGGTTCTACAACAATTTCCAATTTAATTCCACCTATGCAGGCATTTTGGGTAAGGGTGGATGCTGTAGGTGCCGGATCACTTGCATTTACAAACGCAATGCGTTCGCATGCTGATATTCCAACCAATAGCTTTAAAGCACCTTCTGAAACTAAAACGAACCAACAGGTTTTGCGGTTACAAGTATCTAACAGCACAAATAGCGATCAGGCAATCGTGGTGTTTAACCCAAGTGCTTCGGATAGTTATGATGCTTACGATTCTCCAAAAATGTCGAATGCCAATACTGAAATTCCTGAAATTTATACGGTAACCGGAACGGAAAATCTGGTAATCAATGGATTGAATAGTATTGCTTCAAACAATGAATTGCCTTTAGGGTTCAGTACGTTAAAATCAGACGAATTCTCAATCAAAGCTACCGAAATCAGTAATTTTGATTTGGATACCAGAATTATATTGAAAGACAATCTGTTGAATAAAGAACAAGAACTTACAACTATCAACGATTATAGTTTCACTTCCGATATTGCAACTACCATTGACCGTTTCACTGTTATTTTTAAATCTGGGTCAACAACTACTGGCACGAAAAACACAAATGATAATCAAAATATTACGATTTATAGAAACAAGGATAATCTGATTTCCATTAACTGTAAGGGCAATATAAGTCCTGAAAATTCAATAATTGTATATAACTGTTTGGGACAAAAAATCCGTACTCAAAAACTGTCAACTACCGTGTTAAATTACTCATTCACATCAGGCATGTATTTAGTAACTGTAACAAATTTCGGTAAAAGTACAACAACAAAAATCATGTTAAACTAATAATAATTCACCCGAAAAACTCATAACTCAATGAATCTAATAAATAAACGAGCTGAAAAACGAGCTTATTATCTACCAAAAGTGGAGCGAATTATTATTGATAACGAAATCTCGTTAGCGCTTGAATCCGAACCACCTACATTTGAATCCCGAAACGTTTCTACCCAAACTGAACACTTTAATAATGATATTTTTAAGTCATGAAGGGCTGTTGTTCGAAATATAAGTTTATGAAATTTCCATATATATATATGTTTTTCCTATTGTTTTCCTGGGCTTTAAATGCTCAAGATGTTTATCAATCACAAAGGAAAAGTTGGCTTGAAAAAGCTGAAAGTGCAAAACCCATTTTAAATGAAACAGTTTGTAATCCAATCCAATTAGTAACTTCAGTACAGGATTCTAACGCATTTCAGGGCTGGAGAATGGTGAAATGTGCCAATATGGATTCACTTTACAAGGTATCATTTAAAACAAAGAAAACAGCCATTGCAGATTTCGGAAAGCATTTGACGGGATATTTCACATTCAAACTAACCACTATTTCACAAACACAAGATGCCCCTGTAAGAATAAAATTTACATTTTCTGAAGTTCCGGCTGAACTTAATACGCCATTTGATCCCTATCCAGGAGCGTTAAGCAGAGCTTGGTTGCAAGATGAAATTATCACTATCAATCAGGTCAATCAGGAAATAACCATTCCGCGACGCATGGCATGCAGGTATGTAAAAGTTGAACTTTTAGGTTCATCTCCCTATTTTGATTTGTCTATCACCGAAATGAAAATTACGGCTACCACTTCTGCCGGAAAACTCCAACCGCGACTGGCAGATACATCGCCACCAATCATAAACGAAATAAATCATGTTGGTTTGGAAACATTAAAAGAATGTATGCAAACGGTGTATGAAGATGGGCCAAAACGAGATAGAAGATTATGGATTGGCGATTTTTACCTTGAGTCGTTGGCTAATTCTTTTACTTATAAGAATTTCAATTTGACTAAACGATGTTTGTATTTATTAGCCGGGTTGGCAGCAGAAGACGGTCGTCTTCATGCTGATGTTTTTGAAACACCTCAACCACATCCTCAAGTAGGTGTATACTGTTTCGATTACAGTTTGCTTTATAATTCCACACTGTTGGAATACCTCAAAGCTACTAATGATAATGAAACAGCTCTGGATTTATGGCCGGTAGTAAAAAAACAGATAGAATATTCATTAGGATTTTTTAATGAGAAAAATATTTACGATTCAACTTTAAAAAAAGAATCACTTTGGCTGTTTTTTGATTGGAATGATAAACTGGATAAAACAGTAGCCATGCAAGGTCTAATGATTTTCACACTTAATAGTAGTATTGAACTTGCACAAATTCTTAGCAAGGAAAAGGAAGTTAAAGAATGGACGGTTATATCGAAGAAGCTGACTAATACAGCTAGAAAAGAAATGTATTTACCCGAACAGTCACTGTTTTTAAGTGGAACTAAAAAACAGTTTTCATATTTGTCTCAGGTTTGGATGATTCTTTCCGGCGTACTTTCTCCAATTGAAGGACAAAAAACTTTGAAAAAGGTTTTCCAATCCACTGATGCCCTCTATCCTGTTTCACCTTATGCATATCATTATTTGTTAGAAGCAATGATTAAATGCAATATGAATAATGAAGCCAAAAAATTGTTGATCAACTATTGGGGTGGAATGTTAGACAAAGGTGCTGACACTTTTTGGGAAGTATATGATCCCAAAAATGAATATCTATCTCCGTATAATTTTCATCCTTTAAATAGTTACTGTCACGGGTGGAGCTGCACTCCAGTCTATTTCATACAAAAATATCCGGACATTTTTCAGAAGTAACTTTGTGATGAGGTTAAATATTACATTTTTTTTTAAATAGTGGAGCTCTTCACCTTAACTCCTACCTTATATATGAGAGGACGCCAATTGAGTTCAACATTTGGATTTTTTCGTTCTTCTATTTCTGTTCAATTCAATATTGAAGTTTATGAAACAACTTTGAACTGTATTGTTGTAAGTGATTTTGTTCCCAGCTAATAAAAGAAAATTATAAACTGTTTCTATTTCTTTCTACTTTAGATAATCAAACAAACTTTCAATATAAGAATAAATTTATATACCTGAATATCAATATATTATAATTCATTCTATTTTATTGTTTTTCTTATTTTAATAAATATATTCAGTTTCTTCCCTTCTAAAGCGTATTTTTCAAATCCGCTTCCTGTTGGGAAGTATAGGACAAGCTACCAGAAGATAAATTACATTTTACTTGAAATAAAAATAATGGCACCTATACGGAGCCATTATTTTGTATAAATATCTGATTATCAATCATGGCATTTTTAAGTATTCCGTATTATCAGCTTTTTAAGTGTGTGGATATCCACATTATGTTCTTGCATAGTTGTAAGTGCTGTATATCAAAGATATATATTCTGACTCTTGAGGAGAAGTGATAACAAGGTATTTGCTTCGGTTTTTTTCGAAATCACGAACAAATTCACGAATAGTTCGGTATTGATTCGGTGTAATTTTATTACTTTCTAAATCTCCTTTTACTCTTTGAAGATATGATTCCGACCCTTCATTTAATATCAGTTTGACTCTTTCAATCTCACTTAAACGCTTTCCATTTTTGCCTTGAATATCCTGAGAAAAAGATAAATCTTTCCAATCTGAATAGAACCGATTAACTAATCGTTGAATATTCTCATCGGTAATGAACTTATCCAACCGATAATTCTGTCGCCTGTATACAGTTTCTATTCGTAGTATATTCTCTTGGTTCCTTTCTCTTTTTTTCTCTTGCATTTCCCACCCTTTATCGTATATCTTGTAATATTTCCGAAAATCCTTATGTTTCTCGGTGGTACGTTGCCGGTTTATTCGAAAATTAGCATCAACAAACATGACCTTGTTCCGCAACGAAATAAATTGCACTCGCTCTATAAAAGTCAAGG
>JBBQMQ010000251.1:0-6443 GCA_038329115.1 Bacteroidales bacterium | reverse complement strand
GGACTCGGAGTTGTCGGAATTTTATACGGAGCAAAACTGGCATTTGCTCAAACCGATTTGAAACGGTTGGTGGCATACACCAGTGTAAGTCACATGGGATTTGTTATTCTGGGCATCTTTTCGCTAAACGAACAGGCATATCAGGGCGTGGTGATGCAAATAATTGCTCACGGCATCAGCACCGGAGCGTTGTTTATTATAGCCGGTCAACTGACAGAACGGATTCATACCCGCGATATTGAAAAAATGGGCGGACTTTGGGAAAAAGCTCCGTTTATGGCGGGAATCGGACTGGTTTTCAGCATGGCTTCGTTAGGATTGCCCGGTTTGGGGAACTTTATTGCCGAACTACTCACACTTATCGGAGCGTTCAAAGCGAATATTTTAATGGCTTGTCTGGCCACCTTGGGATTGATTGCCGCCACCATTTATTCATTGCGCATTATGCAAAAATTATTTTATGGAAAACAAAATAACGACTGGAAAATGAATGATCTGACCATTCGCGAAAAAGCAGTTTCTGTTTCGTTAGTCATCATCATCGTGCTGCTCGGACTTTTCCCGAAACCGGTTTTTGACACTGCTAAACCTGCATTAATAAACATTCTTGACGGACAAAAAGCAAAAATCGTTCAGATTGTTGAACTGAAAAAAGAAAATGGTAAATAGTAAATCGCTAAATAGTAAATTAAAAATATGACCGTAACTGACTTTTTGTGTTTATCGCCCTTTCTGATAATCGCCCTTTCACCGATAGTGATTATGATTGTGGTTTCTGTTTACAGGAATTATGAGGTCGTGTTTGCTTATTCAATATTGGCTTTGCTGGCTGCTTTTGCTTCTGTTTTTTACATTGCGCCGGTCATTCCACATGTCATTGCGCCCTTATTCATCATTGATACATACAGTTTGTTTTTCCTCGCCATTATCTTCTTTTCGGCGTTGTTGGTTACGTTGCTTTCAAACGAATATATCCGGCAATTGGAAGGTGTGCGGGAAGAATATTACATCATCATTTTCACTTCCACGCTTGGTGCTGCACTTTTAACCGTTGCCAATCATTTCATTTTGTTCTTCTTAGGTCTCGAAACGCTGAGTATTTCACTCTACATTTTAATTGCTTACGAAAAAACCAAAGATCAGTCAATTGAAGCAGGAATAAAATATCTGGTGCTGGCTTCGGTGTCGTCGGCATTCCTGTTGTTTGGCATGGGTTTGATTTATATGTCGCTCGGAACCATGCAATTTGCCGACATTGCGACAGCAATAAGTAAACACGCCGCTTTACCACCGCTTTTTATGTATGGATTTGGAATGATGCTGGTTGGAATTGGATTCAAACTGGCGTTGGTTCCGTTTCATTTCTGGACGCCCGACATTTATCAGGGTGCACCGGCACCGATTTCGGCTTACATTGCCACCGTTTCCAAAGGTGCAGTCATGGCCGTGTTTATCCGGTTTTTTTATGTTATCAAAGGTTTTGAAAATCCGGTTTTATTCACGATAATTTCTGCTGTTGCAATTTTAACCATGTTTGCCGGAAATTTGCTCGCCCTTCGTCAACAAAATATCAAACGGTTGCTCGCGTATTCGTCCATTGCCAATATGGGTTATCTAATCATTATACTGCTTATGGGAAATAACGCCGGAATACAGTCGGCCATTTTTTATCTGGCAGCGTATTTTGTAACTACCATAGGCGCTTTCGGTGTTGTTTCGTTACTTTCTACTCAAGCTCATGAAGCTGAATATATCGAAGATTACAAAGGGCTTTTTTGGGAAAAACCTTGGATAGCTGTAATTTTGACTTTGTCTTTACTCTCATTGGCCGGAATACCACTCACAGCAGGCTTTATCGGCAAGTTTTATCTGATTTACGAAGGAATGCATTCGGGATTAATGTTGCTGGTCTTTGTGCTGATTATCAACAGTGTTATCGGACTTTTTTATTACCTGAGGGTGATTACGGCTATGTTCACATCAGGTGGTGAAATTGGTTTATCAAACATTCCTTTTATTGGAAAAATTACACTTTTTCTTATTTCAATAAGTATTCTGCTATTAGGCGTTTATCCGGGTTGGCTAATTGACTTGATTGTAAAATATGCACTGTTATAAGGCACTTTTCTTACATAAAACGTTAATTAATGGAACTGAAAGTAATGTTGAATAAAAATTTACCCCATTAATTTAATCTTATCGAAAAAGAAGCTTCAAATATAATTTGAAGCTTCTGACATTTACTCGGTCTGAATGAAAACATTCAGTTCTATACTAAATTTTAATCATTGTATTTGCTTTGTAATTTTCTGAGAAGTCTATGGTAATGTTCATGAAATCCATGGTGAACAATCTTTTCCTCAATACTTTCAAATTCCCGGTAAATTTCAACCTGTTTTTCCTTGCTCAACTCTTTATCTGCTAGTGGAAAAATAATTTCCTGTTCCTTTTTAATGTGATTTTTTAATAGTTTAACATAGTTTCTTAAACTATCAGCAAGTAATTCACCAGAAAATGAATTACCTATTTTACAATTTTCAACGCAACTATTTATATCTTTTAAATAATTGTGTGCAAGAACATGTTCATAAAGCATTATACTTATCGATTCATTTTCTTTCGGAATGCCGGCAGATAAAAGTGCAGGATAAAATATTTCTTCTTTTCCATGATGACTTTTTTCAATAAAAAATTTCAGATAATCAATTATCTCCTCTACATCATTCGGATAGAAAACTTCGTTTGATTTTATACTTCCCGCTATTTTGTTCATGATATTGAGTAACTCAATAATATCTTGATGTTCGCTTATTAAATTTTCAGTTGGCGTCATAATCTTATTTTGGCTTTAAATTATTAGTTATCTCATTGTTGGATTATTCATTTCGTATCGATCGGATTATAAAAATCTGCTCCAAAAAACTATTGACAGAATAAATTGCCAAAAATGTTTTTTGAAGCAGACCTTATGAGTAAAGACAACCGTCTATATTTTGTCTTAAATTGCTAATTGTAAAAAAATCAACCTCTCATAAATAGTATCAACCGTTTAATTCTTACAATATTGAAATTTTATTAATTTGCGGCTGCTTTTACTTCTTCTTCCGACTTTGTCATTGTTTTTTTTGCAAAGTCGGAGACATTTTCTTTTACTTTTTCAAATTTATCATTCAAGTTATCAACTACTTCATTGTATTTGTCTTTCATTATTTCAATGTCTTTTTCTCCCATTCTGTGTAATTTTCTTCTGAGAGCTGCTCCTTTTGCTGGAGCAAACAACATACCTAATGCTGCACCGGTGGCTGCTGCAGCCAAAACTCCAAATGCTACTTTTAACGTGTTCATAATTTTAAATTTTAATTGTAAAACCTTAATTTGATTGATTTGCTTCTGATATTCAGAGTGACCTCTAAAATATTTTATAACTATTATCCAGAATAAATAAAATTTTCAATTTGCCGTAACTTTATTCTTCTCTTTCCTTCTGATAGCTTTTCAGCCCGCTTTTTTCCAGACTTTTATTTTAATTCAGATTTTAAAACTAAACGTGCGATTAACCGGTTTTGTTTTACCTTTTTTGAATTATTAGGGTTCAAAAATATCTTATATGGAATTGAACCGCTTTTATAATAAAAGGATTAATATTTTTGATTTTATCTAAAAACTGATTGTCTTTACTATGCAAAATACAAGTTTTAATGAATATTTATTTTTCATAATTTAGACTAATACATTTTTTCAATCCAATAAGTATTTAGATATTTGTCTAATAATACAAATATGCAATTACAAAACAAGAAATAATGAACGAAGTATTCAAGGCATTAAACGATCCTGCACGCAGAGAAATATTGAAAATGCTTCAAAAACAAGATATGACAGCAGGTGAAATTGCCGCCAAATTTGACATGACAGCACCCAGTATTTCGCACCATTTGGACAAACTTAAACGTGCAGGACTTGTAACGACTGTGAAACAAGGTCAGTTTATTCATTACTCCATCAACACAACCATTATTGATGACATTCTTCAGTATATTCTAACACTCAAAAAATAATTTATGAACAAGTTTTTCAAAGAATTGATTCTGTGGATTTTGATAGTAATCCCCATTATTTATTTAGCCATCGTTTGGAAAAATCTTCCGGCTCAGGTTGCTACCCATTTCGATTTTAGCGGAAATCCGAACGACTGGACCAATAAACACGATCTCATCTATTTAATCGGCGGATTAGGAATCGGAACTTACCTCTTAATGCTTTTTATTCCAAAATTCGATCCCAAAAAGAAAATTGAACAAATGGGTGACAAATACTATTCATTACGGCTTTTGATGACACTTTTGATATCAGTAATTTCATTTTATCTGCTCTATGTAAGTTACAAAGCTGAAATTAATCCGAATTTATTAATCGGATTAATCGGGGGTTTTGATGCTGTATTTGGTAATTATCTTCAAACAGTAAAACCGAATTATTTTATTGGAATTCGAACCCCGTGGGCACTTGAAAACGATGAAATATGGAAAAAAACAAATCGGCTTGCAGGTCGTTTATGGATGGGTGGCGGTTTACTTATAATTCTCATTTCAATTTTTAGCAGAAATAATTATGCTCTCGGCATTCTCTTTGGCATAGTGACGTTCATTATTGTAATTATCCCTATAATTTATTCATATACAGAATTTAAAAAAATACACACATGAAAAAAAGTTTTTTAATCAGTCTGTTGTTGTTTTTCTCAACATTTACTTTTGCGCAGGATATAACCGGTGACTGGAATGGAGCTCTTAAATTTGGCGGCATGCAATTGCGTCTGGTGTTTCACATCGCAAAAACCACAGATGGTTATTCGGCAACCATGGATAGTCCCGATCAGGGAGCAAAGGGAATTCAAATGTCTAAAGCCACTTTTGAGAATTCAATGTTGACTGTTGAAATGGCATCAATGCGGATTCAATACTCGGGGAAACTTGACAATATGGGTTTTATAACAGGGACATTTAATCAGGCAGGGCAATCATTTCCAATGGATTTAGCCCGAAAAACGATTGAAAAAGTTGAGGTTAAACGGCCGCAAGAGCCTGTAAAACCGTATCCGTATTATTCGGAAGAAGTAACTTTTGAAAACAAAAATGCGAATATTACACTTGCCGGAACATTAACCTTACCCAAGAAAAAAGGCAAATTTCCGGTAGTAGTGTTGATTAGCGGCAGCGGACCACAAAACCGCGACGAAGAGTTGATGGGTCACAAACCGTTTTTGGTTTTGTCGGATTACCTGACCCGTAACGGAATTGGCGTTTTACGATTCGATGACCGCGGAATGTTTGCTTCAAAAGGAAATTTTAAAACTGCAACAACTTTCGATTTTGCCACAGATGTGGAATCGGCAGTAAATTACCTGAAAACCCGTCCGGAAATTGATTTGAAACATATCGGACTGATCGGTCATAGCGAAGGTGGAATCATTGCTCCAATGGTAGCTGTGAAAAGTAAAGATGTTAGTTTTATTGTGTTGATGGCCGGTACAGGCGTTTCGGGTGCTGATTTATTATTGCGGCAGCAGGCACAAATTGGGCAAGCTTCGGGAATGAAAGAGGAAGATTTAAAAGCAAATGCTAAAATCAATCAGGGAATCTATAAAATAATTTGCAGTACTTCTGATTCAACCAAATTGAAAAATGAAATATCAACATTTTTGACTGAAAACATCAAAAATATTCCTGCATCAGAAATTCCAAAGGGAATGTCAGAAAAAGATTTGATTAATTTACAACTGGCTCAACTAAATTCACCCTGGATGCTGAACTTTATACGGTATAATCCGGCTTCCATGCTTGAAAAAGTAAAATGTAGTGTTCTTGCTATCAACGGAGATAAAGACTTGCAGGTTGATTCGAAAATTAATCTTCCGGCTATTGAAAAGGCCTTGAAAAAAGGGGGAAACAACAAATATACCATTAAAGAATTGCCCGGATTGAACCACTTATTTCAGGAGTGTAAAACAGGCGCACCAAAAGAATATGCCGAAATAGAACAAACCATTTCACCTCTGGCATTGGAAACCATGACTGAATGGATAAAAAAAATAATAAAATAAAAAGATGTCTACTGACCAACCTGACGAAAATATCAGAAAATTTCTAAAAGAGCAAATTGCATTCAACAGCGGGAAAAATTTGTTTACCAACGATGAAATGAATTCGTTGAAGTTAATCGAAGTAAATGAATCGCTGGTAAATAGCATTCGAAACATGGATGCTGAAACGGAATTGGAAATGATTGATTTTCTCGCTGATGAAGCGCTACAGGAATTTTGCCGGGTAAACCAGTATTTTTCATTCAATGCTGAATCAGTGGGACAATTAAAGAACATCTATTTTCAATTAAATCAAAATATACGCTCACTTAAAAGCAATGCAAATCAGTCTGAATTGGAT
>JBBQMQ010000250.1:0-6456 GCA_038329115.1 Bacteroidales bacterium | reverse complement strand
CGTGCAGTTTTTATAGGAAGCTTATCAGAATAGGCCATGATCAATTCTTCCATCAGTTTCTTGCTGGCTCCCATTATATTCACCGGGTTTGCGGCCTTATCGGTTGAAACGCAGAAAAAATGCTCGGGGGGAAACTGCAGCAGCAAATCCAGTAATTTTCGTGCGCGAAGAACATTGTTTTCGATCAATGCCTCTATTGAATAAATGTCTTTCTCGCTGCGCACATGTTTATGAGCCGAAAAGTTGGCAACAATCTCAAACGGACCGTGATGCCTGAAGATCTTATCAAATACCGTATCGCCATAATTTACCGGGTAGGTAATAAACTCTTCCGGGATATTATAACCCGTGGAACTTCGAATATCGCGCACCAGTTCAGTAAGGCCGTTTTCATTTATATCAACTACTACCAGTTTGCGGATTTTAAATTTTAAAATGGCTTTAATATACGATGAACCAATAGTTCCGGCACCGCCGATAACAAGTAGCGATTTGCCGTTAATGCCTTTCTGCATGTCGGAATCATACTTCTTAAAATCGCTTTCAAGCAAGCTTTTGTTACGTTTGGTGATGTAATTTTTTATAAATGAATCGAGTTCGAAATTGGTTTGCATATAAATTTTTTAACTATTAAATGAACTATAATGAATCAGTCTAACCACAGTTGAGTATTCTCTATCACACTTCTCGATTTCCATCCTATTGCTCTTGCTTTTGAATCATCGAAAGTTAAAGTTGACGTTATTTTGAGTAACTTCTTTGAATTTATTAGAAGTTGCTTACCTGTTATTTTTTGAATAAAATCAGCTGTAACCGCAATTTGTTTAGCAAGTGATAAAGGAATATTCAGCAGTTTCTTCTTTCCGAAATGTGATGCTACCAGGTATGAAATATCATGCAGTGATGGATGCCTGCCATCCGTCAAATGATATATCCCTCCATGTTGTGCGATGGTTGGCAGAAATGCCGCCAGATCATCGGCCAGAACCATTGACAACCTGGCTTTCCCTTTATCAATGTTAAGATAATGCCCTGATTTAATACCACCTATCAATGCTTTTAAATTACCGGGAGGGTTTTGACCTACAATCAATGATGGACGGACAATACCAATTCTTACATTGTTTTTTGCACCCCATTCCAACAGGAAATCTTCAGCCTGTATTTTACTCTTCCCATAAGGATCAGTTGCATTTCGTTCCTGAGCCTCATCTATATTTTTACCTTCATCTATTCCATAAACTGCAATAGTGCTAATAAATACAATCGCTTGAGGAAGTTTACCGTATTGCTCAATTCCTTTTATCAGATTTTTTGTGCCGTTAAAATTAACATTATAAAAATCGGCAATTTCAGCTGGATTCTTTGGAACCACATGTGCTTTGCCTGCAGCATGAATCACCCAATCAAAATCTGAATTTAATTCTGGTACTGAAGTAGCGAGGTTACAACTTATATTTTCATCGTCTGATCTCCCGATTGTCGTCAGGCTGTAATGTGGTTTTAGACTTTTAACAATAGCAGAACCGAGAAAACCGGATGCACCTGTAAGAAGTACCGTGGACAATTGATACGTTTTAATTTTTGATATATTACTGTTAGAACTTGCCACCTTTATAATATTGACCTATCTCTGACCATGAACCAATATCCTTCCATGATTTTTCGCTAACTGGGAAAACACCAACATTACCACCTCTTTCGTTAACCTTTTCAATTAACTGAGTAATATGAAAAAACTGGTCTTCGGGAATTTCATCCAACACCTGTGGTTCAAGTATATACATTCCGCTATTAATTTTGAATGTAAGCTCAGGTTTTTCTATAAGTGACAGGAGTTTTCCATTTTCACCTGTGTCTATAGTACCATATGGTATAGGAAAATGTTTTAATGCCGCAACTATAGTTATTTCATTTTTATTCATTTTATGATATTCCAGAATCTCGGAGTAATCCTGCTCAATCAGAATATCGCAATTGCTTACGAAGAATGTTTCATTTATTTTATTCCTTAGTAATGATAAACTTCCGGCAGTTCCTGAAGGATTGATTTCCTTGAAAAATTCAATTCTATAAGGTAGGCTTTGATTTTGGATATAATATTCTATCAGATCGGCTTTGTAATTCACTGAAACAAAAAACTGATCACAACCATGAACTGAAAACCGGTCAAATATTTCTTCAAGCATAGTTTTATCACCAATTGGGATTAAAGGCTTTGGCAATACATTCGTCAAAGGTTTAAGTCGAGTGCCCAAACCGCCAGCCATAATAACTACTGGTAAATTACATAAGTAAGCAGGTGCAGGTGTTTTATCCACAAATAAATCTTCCCAGAAATGTATTCTTTCTATTTTATTCTCGGAATTAATAACCGGCATAAATTCCATACGGAACTTGATCATTTCATTTTTAATAAAATCAATTGAACTTTCAACATTTACAAATCGGGGATTAGGTCGCATAATAGTCTGAACATAACTATTCAAAGAAATATTTTTAATTATGGCTCTTTGTATGTCACCAATACTAAGAATACCATTAAAAATATTATTCTCATTAATTATCAATAATGATTTAACCTCGAACCTATCCATTCGTTTTAGAGCTTCTAATATATTAGTATCAGAATTAATGGTCCTTTCTTTAATGCGTTTATCAATTATCATATCAAAAGTGGTATTTGAGTAACATGTTATTTAATTGCTCATTTTTTTTAGGATATTGGGATTCCCATTGTTTTATAACTTTATCATAAATGACTTTATTATGAATAATTTTACCAACGTAAAATGGTGTAACTCCATTTTTAGCAAAACTTTTCTTGTAAATGAATACTCCATCACTCCCTCCTCCTAAGCAAAATATTTTTAATCCGTTATATTTCAGATCTTTTATAATAAAATCTTTTAATAAATCATTTGGTCTAAATGTGAAATATTCTGACAGTGTGCCGCCCAGGAATGAATAACCAATTTGGCTACCATGTATAACTAACTCTGTTGATATAAGTTTACCTAAATATCTAACAAAGTAAAGTTTACATTTATCAGGAAGATCATTAATAATAGATTGAAAATAATTTAACGGGAAATAGTAATATTTATCCGCTTTATTTCTATCCATGGTTTGATAATAGATATCAATAAAATCCTGTAAATGCGTTTTTTTTATTTCATCACCTTTTAGTGAAACACATGTTAAAAGATTGCGTTGAGCTTTTTTTATATTTTTTTGAGTTGAATATTCGTATGATTCTTTTTCAAAATTTGTTATATCCAGATCAACAAATACATTTTCCCGATTGTACTCGAATTGATTATTAAGGGAGAAAAGATGATTATTGAGTATGGGATTGTAGCGAATAAATTCGGCAATAATATTAGAATCTTGTACATATTCCAGAAATTTTTTAAAGAATCCTTCTATAAAAGGCGTTTTATATGAATTTGTTGCTACTCCGTTATATCCATATGCTCCTTGTATATCAAAATATTGTTTATCAAGTGAAATCCCCTGCGAATTAACCGGATTTAACAAAAAAGGGTATAAAGCTAAATCTCCATCTTTTTCATATACAAAGCACTGGGCACATCCGTCGCTCAGGTTTTGATACAATTGGTAATATTCCGGCTTGAAATAAACATCTTGTTGATTAGTGGGTAATTGAAGGAGATATTTATTCCATATTTCCTTCTGTTCAAGGCTTAATATGCTAAATTTTTCCATCCTGGTATTCCGCTTCTAATATGGACATGATGAATTCATCCTTATATTCATTGTTCTTAAACACTGCTTTCCTTAAAACACCTTCTTTTTGGAAACCTGCTTTTAAATATAATTTGATTGCTGCATCATTCTCTTGAAGTACTTTTAAAAAAATTCTATTGAGACCCAATTGGTTGAAAGCGAAGTTTAATGTCTCTAAAGTTGCTTCATAGGAATATCCTTTTCCTCTATAATTCTCATCGCCAATGTATATAGCAAATTCAGCTACTCTATTAATCATGTTAATATCTTTGAGCATCGAGATACCAATTAGGGTAGAGCTATCTTTTATTGAAATTCCGAATACGGTTGTTGGGAAATTTGAAGTAAGTATTTTTTCGTACCACTTTTGCTCCAGTTCTAAATTAACAGGGAAAGGATGCCCCGAATACATCATTCTAATATCTTCTTGATTATGCCATCTTAATGTATCATTAAGATCTTGACTTGTTAAAGCCCTAAGAATTATTTTATCCATGACTATTGTTGCTACTTAAAATACTACTTGGAATATTTACAACTCTTTCTTCTAAGAAAGATGCATTTATTAATTTATCAGCCTGGCAATTTTTATACATGCTTAGCGTATTTGCCAACTTCCATATTGGCCTTGTCATGACCTTTTGTGAATTTGATTGTTCTAAAAACTTATCTCTGGCTTTTTTGTTTTCAAGAATGATAACATTGAGCCAGTAATTCGAGAGACATTGAGGTGGTTCAATAAAAAAGTCTATTCCGATTGAATCAAAGAAAATTTTATATACATGGGCAAGTTCTCTTTGCTTTATTATGAATTCATTTAAATTTTCGAGTTGGGCTAAACCTAATGCTGCATTTATATTAGGCATGCGGTAATTATATCCGATATCATCATGAGCAAATTCCCAGGGATGAGGGATTTTTGCTTGTGTTGTCAAATGTTTTGCTTTTTTGCCTAATGCATCATCATTAGTCAGTATCATGCCTCCCCCACCTGTAGTTATGATCTTATTGCCGTTAAAACTAAGTATTCCTATTTTTCCAAAAGTTCCGGTCTGTTTGCCATTATAAGTCGAACCGAGACTTTCAGCCGCATCTTCTACAATAGGGATATTATACTTATTACAAAGCGAAACAAGCATTTCTATTTTTACTGGATGCCCGAAAGTATGCATTGGAACACAAGCAGAAATACGCCTTCCTGTTTTTTTATTGTAACAAAATCCGTCATTCCTCATATCTGCGAATTCTTCGAGGAATAGTTGCACACTATTTGGGGATAAACCCATTGTATCAAGATCTACATCGAGAAATACAGGATGTGCCCCAGTATAGGCTATAGCATTGGCCGTAGCTATGAATGTGAGGGATTGAGTAATAACTTCTTCATTTTGTTTTACTCCACAAAGCATTAATGCCATATGTAGAGCTGAGGTGCCATTAACACAAACTATAGCATGTTTGGATCCGGTATACTCAGAGACATTTTTCTCGAATAAATCAACAAATTTGCCTACACTTGAAACATAGGTGCTGTCAATGCATTCTTCAAGATACTTTTTTTCATTTCCGGGAAATACAGGTTCATGAAGTGAAATATACTTATCGGTGTGATAAATTTCACGGATAAATTCAATTATTTTGGTATACATTTTATTTGATATTTGTTTAATCCCGTTATCATTTGTAGCTGCTACAAAACTGTTATAGTGGCTAAACTATACTCACTCAGCGATTCACTTAGGCAAATTTCATTTTAAACTAATCACTTTTTGATAAATATCATATGATTGACTTATAGATTTTTCCTTATCGAAAACTTCATGAACTTTTTTATATCCATTATCTTTGAATTTTCCCCTTAGTTCTTCATTATCAAGTAGGATATCTATTTTATTAACAATTTCCCCAATAGATTCCAGGTTGCATGTAAACCCCGTTTCCCCATCAATTACAATTTCCGGGATTCCGCCCCGATCTGAGGATACTGTTGGGATATGAAAAAGTAAACTTTCAAAGACACCACCAATATTCTCTGAAATTGACAAAAAGACAAAGACATCAAATTCACTAATTAACCGGCCTAAGTTATTCACCCAACCTGTAAAGATTATTTTATCTGTACTAATTGTTTTTGCAATCTGCTTTAATTTGTTTTCATAACTCTTGTCACTACCTAATGTAGTACCCCCGATGACAAGAATAACATCATCCCTTTTTTTTATTAATTGTTCGAAAACTTTGAGTAATAACTCATGATTTTTAACACCTTGCTTTCTGAAATATTTTGGCGGATACATATAGGATGCCGTTCCTATTATTTTCTTGTTTTCAGGTATGTCGTATAACTGGTGGAGATTAACCTTAGGGCTATTATTCATAGAAATAATATAATCTTTTATATCCACCCCGATATAATTTAAAAATACTTTTTGCTCAGGAACTCCATTCTTAATGTATGTATCGTATGTGCATTTTGAAGTTGCTTTCCAAAAATCATTTTTTTGAGCACTCCAAATATCAAAGAGTCTATATATAGTAAAATCAAGGTGAAAGGGACCCAAGACTTCAAAAATTCTTGGTATCTGAAAATCCAGTAAAAACATTCTTGCAAAAAATGTTGTTTGTGTATACCAGCTATGTATAATATCTGGCTTTTCTTTTTTGACGATTTGACGAAGTCTAAAACCTTGATTAAATATGGACATA
>JBBQMQ010000249.1:0-6469 GCA_038329115.1 Bacteroidales bacterium | reverse complement strand
AGCCCGAATCTTGTGCAGGCATTAAAAGCGAACTGAAATTGGTCTGATAAAACCAATGTGCTTCTTTTGAAATTTGCTGAATATTGTCGCCAATATAGCAATTGTTTGCAGTCAGAATAGTCAGAACTACATATCCAGTTGTGATTAAAAGCAGAATAATATGTGATTTATTCAGGTATTTCATTTGTTTTCAGTGATTTGATGAAATCTGTAGCAGTGAGAATAATAATCGATAAATATATGAAAAATGCAGGTTCCATTGGCAAAACATTGTTAAATCGGGAACATCGCACATACGAATAGAATGAAATCAGCAAGATTCCAATTGGAAAATGAATATTTTTTCGGATAACTAAGAAATATAAAACTCCCAACAAATCTCCTAAATACATATAACGTTCGTGCATTCCAGGCAAAATAAAAGGAATTACAATTGCACTCAGAAACGCGAGTCTTATCCAATTTTCAAATGAAAAATGATATTTCTTTTTGCTCAACCAAATACCCGACAGCAAAGTAAAGAAAAAAGTAAAGAAAATTCCGGCTGTTTTTGCAGATTCGTAATAACTATTATTTATCCAAATGTATAGATTAGGGAAATTCAATGTAAGAAGTCTATAATGATCGGTTTGTAAAACATAGACATTTAATAAGTCAGTCAATGAACGTCCAAAAAACCAGGCAGGCAACAAACTAAACATAAAAACGACAGGAATTATCACAAAATAGTACCAGCGAATGTTTCCTTTGAGCATCATCACGAAAAAGAACGGTAAAAGCATGACCGACTGCATTTTAAAAGCAAATGCAAGTCCAAGAAATATAACGGAAATCAACTGGTTTTTCTTCAGCAGGAAGTAAACACTTCCCAAAACAAAACTTGCATAGATTGAATCACATTGAGATAAATAAGAACTGTTTAGTAATATTGAGGGTAATACGGGGATAACAGCCAGAGCCATCCAGATTACGTTGTTGGATTTGTATTTTATCGAAGCTATTTTCCCCACAAAAAAAGCAGCTATATATTCAAAAATTATTGAAATAAATTTGACTAAAAAAAGAGGATTCAATCCCGTTTTAGCAATAAGAATCAGAATGTAAATATAGGAAGGTGTATAATCGTAAAAGCCAAATTTCAAAGAAGAAAAATAACCATGCGATTTAATAAATTCAAGCCAGGGTTCTAAAAATCCAATAAAATCACCGGTCCGGATAGGCATTAATGCCAGCTTAATCAATATTCCTATAGTAATAAATAAAAAGCAAATCCATTTCTTGGAAAAAATATCCGAAAATTTCATGGTTAACATTAATATTTTCAATTTTTGGTGTTTATGTTGAAAGTTTTGCAGATAAGGAAGCTAAACAATAAGGAAAGAAAAGATTGAAATACGAAATATCGCAAATATTTCCGGAGATAAAATCCGGGCTCATATCGCTGCGTAGAAACAGTCCAAATTGTGAAAATAGAATGAAAATGAAAATGAAAAGTGCTGAATAATAGAAGAATTGTTCTATGTTTTTCCAATATAGTGATATGAAAATTCCAATCGCAATTGTAATAAGCAAAATTGATAAATAACCTTTATCTGCTTGAGACATAAATGGATTCCGGGTAAAGAAAATCCATGAGTTTGTATCCCAAAAAATGAAAGGTGAAAAAACCAAGAAACTTACCGATAGGATTAGTATAGGGAACAAAATTTTTTGTTTCAGATTAAGATTTAAATAGGGTTTGAAGAAATAGATAGTTAGCGGTAAAATAGCTGTAAGCCTGGTAGTTGCTACCAAACCACATAGTATGGCAATTAAAAAGAAGTCATTTGAAATTGTTTTTTTTGTTTTTTCTAACCATAAAATAATTATAAAAACTAACCAGGCATTATTTATCGAATCACTTCTAACTATAACTTCCCACCAATATGCAGGTGACATTAATAACAAGAAAAAGAAAAAAAGCGATTTTTTATAAGATTGGAAGAAAAAATACACAATAAATGCAGTCAATAATAAAAAGAAAATCAAGCCTATACCAACATCTCCCAATAAGTAAAATGGTAAATTTAAAACATGCCACATAGGAAAAGGTGATGGAAAATTAGTAACACTAACATGTGTATGAGCTGAATATGGATATTTGCCCTGGAAAAAATAATCCCAAAAATAGGTTAGTGCAGACCAACGATCCACATTTATTGAAAGAGGCCGTATATAAATAAGAATCACTGAAATTAAAATAACTAAAACAGCTAGTAAAACAAAGTAGAAAATTCTGACTTTTTTTTCAGAAATTTTAGAAGAAAATAATTTGTAAAGCCCTAAAAATCCAGTTACAAGCAAGAGATAAGTGACGAAAACTAAAAAAGGATTTAAACCGGCGCGTGAAACATATTTGAAAATAAACAACCCGTTTACAAACAAATAGAAGAATAATTGCAAAGAAAAATATTTTTTAATTTGAGAGGATATAAGAACCATTTTAATTGATTACAAGTATTTTAGTAATTGTACTTTGTGTTCCGTCAGCGCTGGCGCAGATTGCTAAATAAACCCCGGTACTTACTTTTCGACCATGAACATCTTTTCCATCCCAAATAGCGATACTACCATTTGATATAGTTTGACAAACTAGATTTCCATTCAGATCAGTTATTTTGACTTGTGTGTTTGCCACTAAACCGGTAATTGTAATGACACCGGTATAGCCTTCACGCACAGGATTAGGATAAGCATAAACATCGCCGAATGTATTGCCAGCCTCGCTTGCATCGCTTTGGTATGAAACAATTCCCTGACCAGTTCCAAAAAACACTTCGCCTGTTAGAGGATTAATTGCAATTGAAAGAATGTCATTCGAAAGTAGCGGGCTATTTGAAACGGTAAAATGTTGAAGTGTTTGCTGCCCATTTTCTGACATTAAGTAAACACCTGAGGTTTCTGTGCCAATCCATTTGCGGTTTGCTCCATCAATTGCAATCGATTTTACTTTCTCATTGTCAAGTAAATAGTCTGCAAGTTGTGTGCTGTCACCCCTTGGAATTTTAACACGTGTACACGTATAATCTGTATTATAAACGTTTGATAAATTACTGAAAAGATAAGGACCCGAATCTGTTCCAACCCAAATAACTCCATTCTTATCCTGAGCAATTGATAAGACTGAGCTTGGATTAAACGAGACATTTACTGTGCGATTATTTTTATCAGTTTGAGGATAAATAAACGAAGATAAAAATATTGATTTGTCATCTGACAAATCTGTAATTGTTCCTTTGTCATCGAAAACAAACAACCCAGTAGTAGAGCGTACTGCTGTTACCCATTTTTGGTTTGGGTTTTGATTTGAAATTAGCATAGATCCTAGAGTCGGTTTTAAGGCTGCTCCAGAATAGTTTAGCTTTTTCCAGGTTCCATCGGTTTGAAGAAGTTGAATTCCGGTAGAAACAGATGAATTAGCCAAAAAAACGTTTCCCTGATTGTCGCAAACAGCCCCATCAATTCTTGTATAATCATAAGGAGCAGCTGGAATTATAGTTTCTAAGGTACTATTTGTTACATTGTGCCATTTTACTAATGTAGTGTCTCTGAATTCATACAAACCCGAACCAAATGAAGTAACATAAAAGTGTTTGTTATCTGTTGGGTCAACTGCTACATTCATTAAATCAAGAAATCTTTGTCCGGTTTGACCCTGAATCTTTGAGGCATATATATTCGACCAAACACCATCTTCGTAAATCATAATAACGCCTTCTCGTTCATATTGAGCACCCCATCTACCACCGGGAACAACAAATAATTTCTTGCCTCCGAAAATCATGCTCCATGGAATATTTACACCGGGACCCGCTGGTTTATAATAGCTTAGAGTTGGGCTTGATGAATTCGACTGATTGTACGAAATCACTCCTGAATTATTAGCAGCAAACCAATACGTATTTGCTTTTGCATCATATTCTGCATCAGAAAGAATCCCAATATCAGATACGGTCTTTATTACTAGTTGGTTGTCGACTAAGTATACTGAGTTTGATGCAAAAATGTTCATGCTTCCATTAGATACATTAAAATCTGTGACAGTCAACTCAGGAACAAACGAAGACCATGTATTATCATTTGCCTGTTTGTAAAGTTTTCCTCCACGCAATAAAAACAAAAAACCATTAAATGAATTTATTGATTGAAAATCACCACTTCCGGGCAACCCAATTGTCGATGACCAGAATTCGTAGTTCACAAGGTGTGTCTCAGAAATTGACGCCTTAAAAATTGTTGAGGCTGTCAATGCATAAATTGTACCGTTGTGAATGGTTGTATTCAGGACTTTGACTTCGGATGCATTTGGACCAATATAATACGTATCAGCAACTTCTTTTTTTTGTAGATTTAAAACGATTATTCCAAAATTACAAGCAAGATAAGCTGAGTTTTGATAAAACCGGATTTGATTAACATCTTTACTTGCACTCATCTGTTTGTTATAAAGATCGGGGATATTTGTAACACCACCTTCACCTAGCACATCAATGTTTCCATTTGTATAAATTATAAGCAATTGTTTATTAAAGGTGTCAAATTTTATACGTGAGATATTGGCACCATTTAAGCCGCTTAATTTGCTGTAAAACTCCAATCCACCATCTTGTTTGTCAACCGAGAATAATGCTCCTTCGCTAACTGCATAGATTTTAGTATCGGATTGTGCAATCTGAGAAACGCTGTTATAAGCAAAATGTGTGCGCCATTTTCCCATTGCTACCTGTGACCACAACGAAAAAGACAGAATTCCGATAAAAAATGTGATAGTAATTATTCTTTTTTTCATAATATCTAGAGCAGCTTTTTTGTAGTATAAAAGTATTCGATTATAATTCTTTAATTGAATTAAACTCAAATACATTCATTTTATTTTATAAGGAATGAATAACATTTAATTTAATGGCTATTTCAGGTGTTGAACCAGTTTTTTTACTGCTAATGCCCGATGGCTAATTTTGTTTTTTTCTTCTGCACTTAATTGAGCAAAACTTGAAACGTGATTCTTGGGAATGAATATAGGGTCGTAACCAAAACCGCTGTCACCTCTCGGTTCAAGAGCTATCTTCCCGTCAATTTTTCCTTCGAAATATGAAACTTTACCTGACTCAATTAATGAAATAACGGTGCGAAAACATGCTGTTCGATTTTTATTATCACCGAGTAAAGTAAGTACTTTATGCATATTGTTAGTTGAAATATTTTCTTCTCCTGCATACCGGGCCGAATAAACCCCGGGTTCACCATTTAATGCCTCAACTTCTAAACCTGTGTCATCCGCAAAACAATCAAAACCAAACTTTTCATAAATATACTGTGCTTTTAATAAGGCATTTCCTTCTAAAGTATCCGCAGTTTCGGGTATATCGTCATTACAATTTAATTCGGCTAAACTTATTATTTTAAATTCAGGTTCCAGAATAGCTCTTACTTCGGCTAATTTGTGTGCATTATTGGTGGCAAAAACCAATTTTTTCATAAGTCACTGGTGTTTTTAATCAACTGTCTGCAAAGATAATTATTTTCAGCAATTAAAATTTATCTGAAAGGATATTTTGAATGCTGATTTTACTTCAATTTTAAGCGGAAGCCTGCATGTATATGAAACCCGGGTTGAGTCAGCCCACCATAATCAGCATATTGAGCATCAAGTAAATTGTTTAAGTCAGCAAATATATCAAACTTCTTATCCGACCAGAGCAAGCGGGTATCCAGCAAAAAGTAAGGTGAGTAATTTGTCATGATTGCAGGTTTTCCAATAATTGTGTTCGCATCATAAGTACCCGAACGATCCTGATAAGCAAACTTCCATGAAGCGCTCAATTTACCAATGATTGAATGGTCAACGGTTACTGTGATCTTATGTTTCAAATAATCCAATGCGTATTTTGAGTCAAACCCAACGGCAGTTTTGTCAAGTGTTAAATAAGAGTAGGCAACAGATACCTTCTTTACAAAAAGCTCTTTAAAACGATACTCAGCAGTTACATCGCCGCCCAAAGCGTTTATACTTGACAAATTCATGGCCTCATATTTTGCCGAAGCCGATGTGAGTTTCACCCAATCAATCACATTTTTACCCATGCGATAATAAATGTCAGCATTTAAACTCCATTGTGGTTGATTTATTTTCGTGCCCATTTCAATGGTTTGTGATTGTTCGGGCTTTAGCAACGGGTTACCTTGTTGGGCTGGATTTACAAAAAACAAATCGGTAAACGTTGGTAGTCGACTTGCTGAATTAGCTGAAGCATAAACCTTTAAATCATCTGTTGCAAAATAGGCTAAATCAAATCCGCCGTAGGTCGTCGATTTGAAATCGGCGCTATAGCTTGTGGCAATTCCTGCCGAGAGATACCATTTCCCGAGTGTTACCGAATGGTCAATCATTCCTGAAGAAACGGTTCGATTGTAAGCTTTCTTAAAATAC